>JAJZEQ010000034.1 GCA_021851345.1 Pseudomonadota bacterium | reverse complement strand
CCTTGGCTCGGGCGTGATAGTCAGCCCCGACGGCTATATACTTACAAACCAGCATGTGGTGGAAGCAGCCGACCAGATCGAGGTCGCTCTGTCCGATGGCCGGAAAGCCAAGGCGCATGTGGTCGGTTCCGACCCGGAAACCGATCTGGCGGTAATAAAAATCGATTTGCCCGGCGCGCTTCCCGCGATCACTTTCGGCCATCCGGAAAAAGCCAGGGTCGGCGACATGGTGCTCGCAATCGGCAATCCGTTCGGCGTCGGGGAATCGGCCACCATGGGCATCATCAGCGCGCTCAAGCGTGACCATTTGGGAATCAACACTTTTGAGAACTTCATCCAGACCGACGCCGCGATTAACCCCGGCAACTCCGGCGGAGCGCTGGTAGACGAGAATGGCAGCCTGATCGGGATCAACAGTGCAATCTACTCGCCGAGTGGCGGCTCGCTGGGTATCGGCTTCGCCATTTCTGCCAATACAGCGAAAAAGACCATGGAACAAATCATCCTCCACGGTTCAGTGACGCGCGGATGGATAGGCGCAGGCGTGCAGGAACTCACCCCGGAACTGGCGGATTCTTTCAAACTCGGGGAGACCAAAGGTGTGCTGGTTACCGACGTGATTCGGCATAGCCCGGCAGATCAGGCGGGGGTAAAGACCGGAGATATACTGGTTTCGATAGACAACAATGCCATCGACAGCTGGAATGCCATGCTGGAAACAGTTGCCAACCTCCCGCCCGGGAATACTGTCCAGCTCAGGCTGATACGCAACGGGGAGGCTATCAGTTTGAAGGTAAAAGTCGGCAAGCGCCCCAAACCGGTTGAGCAGTAGCATTAACGCAAAACATTCAGCCGGCCCGGGTTAGGCTGATTTGCACAATCCTCACCCGGCCAGCAATCAAGGAACTAACCTGCCCCGGTACTTTCCCCTGCGGTTTTTTCAGCCGGCTTCACCCAGCTCCCCACCACTATCCCAGCCTCAAAAAGCAGCCACAACGGCACCGCCAACATCAGCTGCGACACGACATCCGGCGGAGTGAATATCGCCCCGATAATGAATGCGCCGACCACGGCATAGGGGCGCGCTTCGCGCAATTTTTCGACAGTAACAAAACCCATGCGTACCAGCAAAACCACTGCCACAGGGACCTGAAAAGTAACGCCGAATGCCATGAACATCGTGAGCACAAAACTGAAGTATTTGTCGATGTCGGTCATCACCGCCACACCTTGCGGCGCACTGGCCGTGATAAAACCGAAAACCACCGGGAACACCACAAAATAGGCAAACGACATCCCGCAGAAAAACAATATCGTGCTGGACATGATCAGCGGCCATACCAGACGTTTTTCGTGCGCATACAAGCCGGGCGCAACAAATCGCCATATCTGGTACAGGACATAAGGCAATGCGATCAGAAAAGCCGCCATCAACGCCACCTTGAGCGGCACGAAGAATGGGGTAGTAACATCGGTGGCAATCATCTGCCCGCCCCTGGGAAGCCTGGCCAGCAGCGGATGCGCCAACAGGGTGTAGAGATCGGACGCCCAAGGAAACAGGCAGACAAACACCAGCAATACCGCCACAACGGAATGCAGCAAACGGGTGCGCAGTTCAACCAGATGCGCGATGAAACTTTCGCCGGTACTCATTCAGATTTGTCGGCTGGCGGAACTGGCGATGAAGGCACAGCAGGCTGCGACGGCGGTTGGCTCGCTTGTTCGGGCATGGGGTTTTCTGGTGAAGAAAGTTTTGCCACCGCCTCGTTGATCTGCTGCACCTGCTGATCGGCCGTTTGCTTGACTTGCCTGACCGACTGTTCCAGCGCGCCGGCTTCGGCTTGAATCTTCTGCTGCAGTTGGCGGTACTCTTCAATTGCCATGTCGCGCTCGATGTCGGCTTTCACGCCATTCACATAGCGTTGCGCACGCCCCCACAGATGCCCCATGGTGCG
Organism: Pseudomonadota bacterium; assembly: GCA_021851345.1. GTDB lineage: Bacteria > Pseudomonadota > Gammaproteobacteria > Burkholderiales > Gallionellaceae > Gallionella. The sequence continues at coordinate 753 of JAJZEQ010000034.1, read as the reverse complement.
CGCCACTTTCGGCAGGCGTTCCGGCCCGATGACGATGAGCGCCACCACCATGATCACCATCAATTCGGAAAAGCTGAAATCAAACATTTTTGCCTGCCTGCGTGAACAGGCTTATACGTTGGTTGTCTTTTTGTCCTTCACTTCGCCCTCTATGGTCTGCCCGTCTTCCTTGATCTGCCTGGGAGGTTCGTCATCAGAACGCATGCCTTCCTTGAAGCCCTTGACCGCGCCACCCAGGTCGCTACCCATATTGCGCAGCTTCTTGGTGCCGAAGATCAACACGACAACCAGCAGCACAATCAGCCAATGCCAAATACTCAATCCGCCCATCTTGCTCTCCTTAAAATTAGCGGGCATGCAAAATGCCGTGCCCTGATAATACATTGCGTCATACCCGCTCCCCCTCTCCTAACTCTCCCCCGCACGCGGGAGAGAGGGACGCGGTCTGATGGAACCGCTAGCCATTCGACTAGGCCCAGCAAAAACGTTGGGCAAGTCGCTGGTTATCGCTACGCGAGTTCTACGTTACCCGCGCCGCACCATGGGCGGGATGTTGCCACCGCCAATGATGTGGATATGCAAATGAAATATCTCCTGTCCGCCGCCTTTGCCGGTGTTGATCACGGTACGGAAACCATGGTCCAGTCCCTGTTCTTTCGCCAGTCTTGGTGCCAGCAACATAAGCTTGCCAAGCAAGACCGCATGCGCCTCTCCCGCTTCGGCCAGTGAATCCAGATGCAGCTTGGGCACCAG
>JAJZEQ010000180.1 GCA_021851345.1 Pseudomonadota bacterium | reverse complement strand
CGGGAGCTTGTATTCGGAAATGCGCAAAGGCGCGAACACGGCAGAGATCGAGGGCGCAATCCGGCGGATGAACCAGGCCATGCCGGGCCTCGGGATCAGCGTTTACCCGGGTGAGATTGTGGAACACCAGCCCGGCGTGGCGCCCGGTGTAGGCCCGGTTCCTGCCGCAGATCCGGCGCTGGCAGAAGTCTTGCGCAACGGCAACGAGGCATTGCTGGTGGCCGCTGACGGAAAGTCTGTGCGCTACCTTTATCCGGTGCAGGCCAGTGGGGAATGCCTGGCCTGTCACACCCGACCATTGCTTGGGGCGGTGCAGGGCGTGATCGATATCACCTATCCTGTCGGGGCACAGAAAATCTGGCCTGCTTATGCAATCATTTTCATTGTGGCCTCCACCCTGGTAATTCTGGCCATCGTGTGTGTGATTGTTTTATACAGGTTTCGCCATCTGGCGGCGATGCCTGTTGCAAGCCTGGCTGGCTTTATCCGGGAAAGCCTGCATGGGATGAATTCCAGCGATCGTGAAAATTCTTCGCGCGGTATTTTAGCGCTGCCGGATCCGCCGGATTATCCGGAACGGTTGTTGAGTACCGAACAGGAATATAACAAGCGGCTGCAGGAGCTGTCGGTGCGCGACCCGCTTACCAATTTGTACAATCGGCATAAATTCAACGAGTTTATGCAGCATGAAATAAACCGGGCTACCCGCCATCAGCGCGGGTTTTCGGTGATCATGATCGATCTGGACAACTTCAAATATATCAACGATACCTTCGGCCGCCCGATTGGCGACATGGTGCTGAAGGAGTTTTCCGTGATGCTTGCCGATGAATTGCGCACCGGCGATATTCTGGCCCGCATGGGCGGCGATGAGTTCGCCATCATTTTGCCCGAAACCGATGCCGCCAGCGGATTCCAGGTTGCCAATAAATTGCATCAGATACTCGCGGAAAAAGAGTTCGAGTTGCCCGCCGGCAAAATGCGCTGCACTGCCAGTTTCAGTCTGGTGGGATTTCCCGAGGATGGAAGCACCCCGGAGCAAATATATGCGGCGATGGACGCGGTGTTGTTCAAGGCCAAGACCTACGGCAGGAACCGGGTGTTGACTTCGGAAACGCAAGCGGATCAAAGTATGACGGCGGTCTTCAAGCAGGGTGATTTCCTGCGCAAGGCGATGCGTGAAGGCCGCATCGAGGCTTCCCTGCAACCCATAGTCGATGTGCAGACCGGTAAGGTGGCCGCTTTTGAAGTGCTGGTGCGGATACGCGATGGTGAACTGGTGATACCCGCCGGCGAATTCATCGAAGTCGCCGAGGAACTGGGCATGGCGAAAGAACTGGATCGTGAAGTTTTCCGCAGAGGCCTTGCGCATTACGCGCAGGTTGCCGCAAAGCATCCGCAGGCAACCTTTTTCTTCAATCTGTTTCCGCGCAGCTTCAACGATCTTGGCTGGGTACGGGGGATTCCGGATATGGTCAGGAATGCGGGCGTCCCCTGCGAAAAAATCGTGCTGGAAATTACCGAGCGCGAGGCTTTGCCGAATCTGACCCAGGTGCGGGCAGTGATAGAAGAGTTGCGCGCCAGCAAGATAGCGGTCGCGCTGGACGATTTCGGCAGCGGATTTTCATCGTTCCTGTACATGAAATATCTGGATATCGACTATGTGAAAATCGAGGGCAGCTTTGTACGGCATATGGTCGCTGATGAACGCGACCGCATCATCGTCGAGCAGATAAACACCATGGCTCATCGGTTCGGCCTCAAAACAGTCGCGGAATTCGTCGAAGATGAGGCCACTGCCAGGATGCTCGCCGAGATCGGGGTTGATTTTGCCCAGGGCTATTACTTTGGCCATCCCGCGCTGCCGGACTAGGTTTTCCGGCCACGGTTTGGCCGCCGGCGCTAATATTCATGGATTGCGCAGTTCCATTTGCAGTCCTTTGCATGGTTGATTGTCGGCTGAAAGACTGCACAGCCGCGCTATAATTGGCTTCTTTCACTGACTTTATTCCAATATGCGTCCTTCCGCGATTCACGCGCCCAGAAATACCAATCGCGCCGATTGGCAGACATTGCGCTCCCTGCTGCCGTATCTGCTGGAATTCAAGTGGCGCGTGATCGTTGCGATGAGCCTGCTGATATTTTCCAAGCTTGCCAATGTGTCGGTACCTCTGGTTCTGAAGGCTATCATCGATGCGATGGACAAGACCAAGTCGGTGCTGGTCGTGCCGGTGTTCCTGGTGGTCGGCTACGGGGTGTTGCGCCTGTTCAGCACGCTGTTTGGCGAATTACGCGATGCGGTGTTTGCCAACGTGACGCAGCGCGCCATCCGGCGGGTGGCGTTGAAGGTGTTCGAGCACCTGCATAACCTGAGCTTGCGCTTCCATCTGGACCGGCAGACCGGCGGGGTGTCCCGCGACATCGAACGCGGCACGCGCGGGATCGGTTTCCTGCTGAACTTCACGCTGTTCAATATCCTGCCTACGCTGCTGGAGATCGGCCTGGTGGCGGCGATCCTGCTCAAAAAATACAGCCCCTGGTTCGCCATCATCACCTTCATCACGCTGATCATTTACATCGCCTTCACGCTGTTCATCACCGAGTGGCGCATGGTGGTGCGGCGCACGATGAACGACCTGGATTCGAAGGCCAATACGCGCGCGATAGACAGCCTGCTGAATTACGAGACGGTGAAGTATTTCGGCAACGAGCAA
>JAJZEQ010000154.1 GCA_021851345.1 Pseudomonadota bacterium | reverse complement strand
CGAACGCTGCGCGATACTCGACGGCAACGTCAAGCGCGTTCTGGCGCGCTATTGCGGAATCAGCGGGTCGACCGGCGAGAAGGCAGTGGAAGCCCGGCTCTGGCAACAGGCCGAAGCGCTGTTGCCGCAGCATGATATTGCCGCGTACATACAGGCGCAGATGGATCTGGGCGCGACGCTGTGCACGCGCAGCAAGCCGAAGTGTGGAGAGTGCCCGGTGTCCAGTGAATGTGTGGCATTTCAAAGCGGACTTGTCAGCGAGCTACCCACGCCGCGACAGCGCAAAGCCGTGCCGGAAAGAAACGCCACGTTCCTGTTGCTGATGCACGGCAGGGACATCCTGCTGGAGAAGCGGCCCGGCAGCGGTATCTGGGGCGGGTTGTGGTGTCCGCCGCAGTTTGATAATGAGGAACAGGCCAGGGACTGGTTCTTGACAAACGGAATGGACGCGGATCATGGAGAAAGGCTGGAGATATTTACCCATACCTTCACTCACTTCAAGTTGCATATCACGCCGCTGAATATCCAACTCGCGCGTAAACCTTTGCGTGCCGCGCAAGCGGGGAATGTGTGGCTGAGTGTGGATGATGCGTTGCAGGCGGCGATACCGGCTCCGGTGCGGGCGCTGTTGAATAAACTTCGCCGGGAGTAGCCCGGCAACTTCTTTTATCCCGATTTTTCTTTAACTCCCGCTTCACTTCCAAGAGATCCGGCACCACGAAATCCACAATTCCCGGCACGCTTCTGCGGATGGTGTCGAAAACCCGTGCAGGGAATGAGAGGGGCGAAGCAGGAGTGGCCGGAAAACTTCACATTGCCAAATCCCCTGGGATTTTTTTCCGGCGCATTTTGCTGGTGAGTTGCTGTGCAATTGCGATTTTAAGAGCGGGGGCTATTTGATCCTTGAAAATATCGGCATCGATATCCGGTGCCGCAAGAATTATCATTTTAAACCGGTTTTTATATTTCGGATTTTTCCTTGTTAATGAATCCAATGTGTTCATTAATGACCGGCTGTCCACGTCATGGGCAATAAGGTAAATATTTTTAGCGGACGTTTTTGAAGCAAAGCCGTTCAAGAATGTTTCCATGCGGCTTTGGGTCGAATCGATGGCGTCTTCATTGGCAATGTTACCCGTTTTATTGACCTGTGGAGGCCGCCCATACAAAACCGGAACTCCATTAAATTTCAAATCGTAAGCCATTTGAGCCAATCGCCTTGCGGCATTTTCAATGGATAGGCTATAACTGCTGATATATATCAAAGCACTCTTGTGCTTCGAGCGCCCGACTTTTTTTGCAATCCCGGCGAAATATGCCTTCTCGTCTTTCCTTGTGACGTTAAGTATTACAATTTGCCTGTTTGGATCCTCGTGAAATTCCAGCTTGAAAATGGAAGCGGATTCTAATTCGCCCGGTTGATGGCCTTCCGGTATGCTAACCGTACATTTTCCATAGCTGATATCTGAGCGCTCCGAACCGTAAAATCTGGAGGGCGAGTTGTTCCCATTCCCATTGGCCACATAAAAAACTTGAACTTGCGCGTAATTTTTTTTCGCGGCTGCAACAGGAGCAGAAGCAACAGCCGACCCGGATGCAAGCCCGGAAACTGTCATCCCGCCGGTGTTTGCGGAGGATGGATGATTGATGTCCGAAGGCGCTGGTTTGGACGGGATTGCACCGCATGCGGTTAATGCCAGAATGAGTGCCATCAAGAACCACAACCGAATAATTTTCACTGATGAATCCTTGAGAAGATCGTCAAGCGCGCAAATCAACCGGGTGAACCCTTTCGAATCATGGGATCCGGATCAACAACCTGCGGCTTTCCTGTATTGGCGCCGAATCTTGAATGGCGAATGCAGATTACTCGTGTTCCGCCAGCAATCAATGCGCAAAATGATTCTGGCAACTTCTTTGAGCTTGCACCGTTGCCATGCAATGACCGGGTAATTTGTGCATGCAAATGAGCGTCAAGCCAAATCCAGGTTGATTAGCTACCCTGTGTTTCATTTGGGACTCTGCCGCCGCCATTTATCTGGTGATAATTGCGGATCCCCGTATTTCCTTCTTCCAGCGAACGGTTTTATGCTATCAGATATTTACTCTCCTGAGCGATTAACCATTCGGCAGAGCATTGCATAAAAAAATAAAAGGCTGTTGAAGACGTTGCTGTCTTGTCTATGCCATGCATGTATCGATTCTGCTGCGCTCGGTCCAGCAGAAAATCCAGGGCTGGCGGCTACTCCCGGCGACCACTCACACCCCAGGGCTTCATCAACTCCTGCTTTATTCCCAGATGATCGAGTATCCGTGCGACGACAAAATCCACGATGTCTTGCACGCTTTGCGGGTGGTGATAGAAGCCCGGGTTGGGCGGCATGATGACGGCGCCGGCGTGCGACAGCCTGAGCATGTTCTCCAGATGGATCGCGGAAAACGGCATCTCGCGCGGCACCAGGATCAGCGCGCGTTTTTCCTTGAGCATCACGTCGGCGGCGCGCGCAATCAAATCATCGCTGATCCCGCCCGCGATCTTGCCCAGCGTGCCCATCGTGCAGGGGCAGATCACCATAGCGTCGCCCGGATTGGATCCGGAGGCCATCGGCGCGTACCAGTCCTGGATGCCGAACACTTTCAGTTCGCCGCTGAATTTTCCGAAGCGTTCCGCAAACATCTGCCCGGCATCCTGCGGGCGGTTCGGCAGCGTGAAATCCAGTTCCTGCTTGGCGACAATCTGCGCGGCCTGCGAGTACACCAGATGTACGCGCGACCCGCTTTGCAGCAGGCATTCGAGCAGGCGCATGCCGTAGGGCAGTCCGGATGCGCCGGTAAAAGCAACGGTGATGGTTTTCATGCGCGTATCGTTTAATGTTGTTGAGGGGTGATTATCCTAGAAAAAACACTCGTCCACGAAAAACACTAAAAGTACGAAAGTGTCATGCTGTAAATTTTTCGTGTCTTTCGTGATTTTCGTGGATCAACAGGCTTTTATTATCCATGAAACGCGCCGCGATCAATCCGTTCACCGTGCCGAACACCAGCGCGGCGGTGGCGAAGATCGGGATCAGGTAGGCTATGCCGGCATGCGGGATCAGCCACAGATATACCACCAGCAGCTGTCCGGTGATATGCGCAAAAGCGGCGTAGATGCTGTGGCTGACCGGGCCGAACCAGCGCCCGGGCAAATGCCGGACCAGGGCCAGCACGGCGAGACTGAGCGCCGCACCCGACAGGCTGAGAAAGAATCCCGGTGTCAGAAAGTTGCCGAACAGCAAACTGCCGGCCATCACGCGCAGCAGCGATACCCATGCGGCCGCGCGCCAGCCGTAGCGGGCCAGCACGATCAGCGTGACGATGTTGGCCAGCCCCGGTTTGACGCCGGGCAACGGTGAGGGGATGGCGCTTTCCAGAACTGTCAGGCCGAGCGCTACCGCTGCCATGCGCGCGATGTGGTGGTCCTCGGCGGTGGTGTTTAACAGAATCGAGGAACAAGGTTCAAGATGCAAGGCACAAGACAATTCCGGGCCGGCGCTTACACCTTGCACCTTGCACCGTGTTCCTTGACCCTGCTTCTCAGTAGTTGAGGCTGTCATATCTCTTTTTGCTGCCTGTCAATTCCACGCTCACCTGATTGGGCAGGCATAGCGCGATCTCGCCTGCCTGCTTTAACCATCCCTGGCGCACGCAGTATTGGCGGGGACTGGGGTCGGATGCGATGCGCGCCTCGCGCTGCCGGATGCTGATGATACTGACTCCCAGCGGGCCGCGCACTTCGATCTGCTGGTCCCTGGACAAGGGCACTACACTGAATATCTTGCCGCCGCTGCGGATGACGGCCTTGTCCGCGCGATCTCCGCTCCACAGGCTGAGTGTCAGCATCGCGACGAAGATGCCGCCGCACAACAGAGTCAGCCAGTCGCCGGGCTTGATGTGCTGCAATGCCGTGCTGTACATGGTTCAGTGCGTCAGTTCGCGATGGCGCACCAGCACTTGCTGCTGATGCTCGAAATGACGCGCGAGCTTTTCGGCAAGATAGACCGACCGGTGTTGTCCGCCGGTGCAGCCGATGGCCACGGTCAGGTAGCTGCGGTTGTCGGCGACGAAACTCGGCAGCCAGCGCTCGACGAAGTCACGGATGTCGCCGTACATGGCCTGTGCGCCGGGAGTTTTGTCGAGGAATTCGATCACTGCCGCATCGCGTCCGGTGAGCGGTTGCAGCAAGGGATTGTAATGGGGATTGGGCAGGCAGCGCACGTCGAACACCAGGTCGGAATCCAGCGGGATGCCGTGCTTGTAACCGAACGACTGGAACAGCAGCGTCAGTCGCGCGCGATCCAGCCTGATGAATTGTTTGATCCAGGCGCGCAATGCATTGGCGTTGAGCTCGGTGGTGTCGATGTGGTGGCCGATGTCGCTGATTTCGGCCAGCAATTCGCGCTCCTGGCTGACGCATTCGGGAAGCGTGCGGGCCTTCCTGTCGCCATTCAGAAACGTGGTATCGCTGAGCGGATGCAGGCGCCGCGTTTCCGAAAACCGCTTTACCAGCGTGTCGGTCTGCGCGTCCAGGAATAACACGTGCACGTCCACGTCCTGTTGCCTGATCTGCTGCAACAGGGGCGGCAGACGCTGCACGCTGTTGGCGCTGCGCACGTCGATGCTGACGGCGATATTGCTGTACCCGGCGCGCTGCAGGTGTTCCACCAGGGCAGCCAGCATGTCGGCGGGCAGGTTGTCCACGCAGTAGTAGCCGCTGTCTTCCAGCACCTTGAGCGCGATGCTCTTGCCGGAGCCGGATAAGCCGCTGATCAGGAATAATTGCATGGTGCTGCTACTGGTCTTCGTGCAGCTGTTGTTCATGCCGGGCGATGAACTCATCCATGCTGTTGATGCCGCGCTGCTTCAGGACAAAATTCCGCGCCGCCGCCTCCACCAGCACCGCAAGGTTGCGCCCGGCGACCACGGGAATGTTCACGGTGCTGATATTCACGCCGAGAATTTCCTGGTGCGTCGCGTTGATAGGCAGGCGTTCCATCTGCGACACATCGCCGCCGGGCGGCCGGTGCAAGTGTACGATGAGTTTCAGGCTTTTTTTGCGCCGCACCGCTGTTTCGCCAAACATGGTGCGGATATTCAATACACCCAGGCCGCGAACTTCGAGAAAGTCGCGCAGCAGTTGCGGGCAGCGACCCTCCAGCGTGTCCGGTGCGATGCGGTGCAATTCGACGATGTCATCGGCGACCAGTCCGCTGCCGCGCGAGATGAGTTCCAAACCCAGTTCGCTTTTACCCACCGCGCTCTCGCCGGTGATCATCACGCCGACGCCGAGCACGTCCAGAAAAACGCCGTGACGGGTGGTGGATTCGGCCAATTCCTTGGCCAGATAGTGACGGATCAGCCACATCAGATGCACGCTGGCCTTGGGTGAAGAGAACAGCGGAATGTGGGACCGGTTGGCGAAAGCGATCAATTCTTCCGGAATGTCGTTTGCGCCTGCCACGATCAGGCAGATCGTGCCGCTCTGTTCGAGCTGGCGGAAAGCATGGCCGAGCTGATCCGGGTTCAGGTCGCGGAGATAATTCAGCTCGGTTTCACTGAAGACCTGCACCCAGTTCGGGTGGATCAGGTTGAAGTGGCCGATGAGTCCCTTGTTGGAGGTATTGACCTCATCGCTGTCCATGGTGCGTTCCGTGCCATCCGCCCCGGCGACACGGCTAAGTTGCAGTCTTTCCTGCTTGTCTTCGAACAATTGCCGCACGTTAACCTGGCTCATTGGGACCCCTGTAATTTACCTTGGTGACACCTTGATCTTGAGATTGCTTTTCGCTGAAGCCTCGTTTCCGGGAGCATCACCCAGTCGCTTTTCCGCCCGATCGCTCTGCCGGCCCTGTATTGTTGCAAACAGGCTGCGGGGGGGGCGAGACATGTCATGTCGCGCTGTTCCAGTCGTTGAACAACTGATGGATTCCGGCGCTGTCGTCGCGGGCGAGCAGGAGATTGCGGAATTGGGCGTCGCTGAACATTTGCGCCAGTTCCCCGAGAATTTGCAGGTGCAGATCGGTGGCGCGCTCCGGCACCAGCAGCACGAAAATCAGGTTAACCGGAAGCCCGTCAGGCGAATCGAACGGGATCGGATGTGAAGTTTTCACAAACGCTGCGGTGGCGTCGCGCAGTTTCGCAATTCGGCCGTGCGGTATCGCCACACCCTGTCCCAAACCGGTCGAGCCGAGCTTTTCGCGGGCGAACAGGCTGTCGAATACCTGGCTGCGGCCGATTTGCTGGTTGTTTTCAAACAGCAAGCCGACGCGTTCGAAGACACGCTTCTTGCTGGTGGATTCGGTGTCCAACAGGATGTTGTCGGGCAGCAGGATTTTGCTGATCAGGTTCATTTTGAGGAAGCGGATAAAAATGGGCGGGGTTACACCCGCCCGTTATTGATTACTCGGCAACAGCGTGTTTTCCGGAGTCATCGTGTCGTTGCGCCGACAGCTTGTCCTTGTGTTTGCGCACCTGGCGGTCCAGCTTGTCCACCAGCATGTCTATCGCCGTGTAAAGATTCTCATCATCACATTCCACGAACAAATTCTTGCCGCTGATATGCATGGTGGCTTCGGCTTTCTGTTTCAGTTTTTCAACAGAGAGGATAACGTTCACGTCAATCACGACGTTATCGAAATGGCGCTTGATTTTATCGAATTTTTCGGCGGCATAACCTCGAATGGCTGGGGTGATTTCCAGATGGTGTCCGGTTAGATGGAGGTTCATGGAGTGCTCCTTTTTTAGAGTGATTTACGGAGATTGACCGGGAGTATGCGTAATGCTTCCCGGTACTTTGCTATGGTACGCCGGGCGACGACTATGCCCTGCTGTGCCAGGATTTCTGACATGCGGCTGTCAGTAAGCGGTTTGCGCTGGTCTTCCGCGTTGACCAGCTGCTTTATCAATTCGCGTATCGCAGTGGAAGAGCAAGTGCCGCCGCTTTCTGTAGCCAGCCCGCTGCCAAAAAAATGCTTGAATTCATAGATGCCGCGCGGGGTCAGCATGAATTTTTGTGTGGTGCTGCGTGACACCGTCGATTCGTGCAGCTCCAGTTCATCGGCGATTTCGCGCAATACCAGCGGGCGCATCCCGATCTCGCCATGCTCGAAAAAGTTACCCTGACGTTCCACTATGGCCTGGGCGACGCGCAGAATGGTTTCAAACCGCTGTTGCAGGTTCTTGATCAGCCATTTGGCTTCCTGCAATTGGGTGGCGAGTTGCGAGGAACTTTTATCGCCACGCTGCTGCAGTATGTTGGCGTAAATCTGGTTTACCCGCAGTTTGGGCATCGCCTCCGCATTGAGCCGCACGCGCCATTTGTTTTTGTGTTTTTCCACAACGACGTCGGGTACCACGTAATCTGCAACGCTTAGTCCGAATTCGGCGCCGGGTTTCGGGTTCAGGCCCGTGATCAGACATTGTGCGGCGCGCAATGCCTCGTCCGAGCAGCGCAACAGTTTTTTGATTCTGGAAAAATCGTGCGCGGCCAACAGGTCGAGATGCAGGCTTACCAGCTGAATTGCAAGGTCGCGGTGTGGCGTGTCTTCCGGCACGGCCTTGAGTTGCAGCGCCAGGCACTCGCCCAGATTGCGCGCCGCCAGCCCCGGTTGATCCAGGTGCTGCAGCTGCACCAGTGCAGTCTCGAGGTCGTCCAGCGTGATCCCCAGTTCGGCTGGCAGCAGCGTCACCAGCTCTTCAAGATCCTGTTCCAGATAACCATTCTCATCCAGCGCATCGATGAGCAAGCCGATCACTTTTCGGTCTTTGTCGTCCAGTGAACTGGTGGTCAGCTGATTGTGCAGATGGGTGCGCAAACTGGCGAGTTCCGCAGCTTGTTCGGGGTATGTCTCGTCTTCGTCGTCGGTGCTGCGCATGGCGCCGCCGGTATTCCAGTCAGCGGGCTCATTGCCAAATCGATCCGCGCCAAAATCGTCCGCACCACGGTCGTCATTGCGGGATTGTTCCGGTTCGTCGCCGGATGTGCCGGCACTGCTGTGTGGCGGCAAAGGCAGGGAATTGGCGGGGAAGAGGCTGTTGGCGGATTCATCGGCAGCTTCCAGCATGGGATTCTCTTCCAGCATGCGCGCGACTTCCTGGTGCATGTCCTGGGTGGAGAGCTGCAGTAATCGAATAGCCTGCTGCAACTGGGGAGTGAGCGTCAGTTGCTGGGATACACGAAGTTGGAGAGAGGCTTTCATTGCGTAGTATCGTGCTTGGTGTCTTATCCGGGGGAACCTTGCGTCAGAGCTTGAAGTGTTCGCCCAGATACACTTTCCTTACGCCCTCATTATAGATGATTTCATCAGGCTTGCCTTCAGCCATTACCGAACCGGCATTGATGATGTAGGCGCGATCGCATATGCCCAGGGTTTCCCGGACATTGTGGTCGGTGATCAGTACACCGATATTGCGTTCCTTGAGAAAGCGGATGATTTTCTGGATGTCCAGCACAGCAATGGGATCGACGCCGGCGAAAGGTTCATCCAGCAAAATGAAACGCGGGTCGGTCGCCAGTGCGCGTGCGATTTCCACGCGACGCCGTTCACCGCCGGAAAGGCTGACTGCGGGATTGTCGCGGATATGGGAAATATGGAGGTCTTCCAGCAGCTTTTCCAGAAGGCTCTGGCTGTCGCTTTCAGTAAGGTCCTGCAATTCCAGCACCGCCTGGATGTTTTCCGCCACGGTCAGGCGCCGGAAGATAGAGGCTTCCTGCGGCAGATAACCAAGCCCCAGACGCGCGCGCCGGTGGATCGGGAAATGGGTGATATTTTGACCGTCGATGAAAATTTCGCCGCCGCCAACAGCGACCAGTCCCACGATCATGTAGAACGTGGTGGTTTTGCCCGCGCCATTCGGGCCGAGCAGCCCCACCACTTCACCGCTTTTTACCGACAACGATGCATCATGCACTACTGTGCGGGAGCCGTATTTCTTGTTCAGACCGATTGCGCGAAGTTCGCTCATGTTCATTCCGTGGGAGTAAGAGTCTTGCTGGGCGTGATGATTAGCGGAGCTGGCGCGTACGGGGACACTTCAACTTTTTTTGATTTGGGCTGCAGAATTGCGCGTACCCGTTGTGGCTGATCATTTCCCTTGCTTGCCGGGCGGCCGTCCGCCTGGAAAACTTCAGTGTTGGTGTTGTAAACGATGTTGTCGCCGCTCACCTCATCGAGACCACGCTTGAGCCGCGCCTTCTCGTGCAAATTCAGCGTCTCGGAGCGCGTGTCATATTCGATGCGGTCGCCATAGCCTTCCACGTACTGGTCAAAACCGTCGCGTTTTTCCCTGAACTTGGCGGTGTTTCCATATACCGTGGCGTGCTTGAATCCCTCCTTGTCTTCTGTCACGACGATCTTGTCGCCGGTGAGCAGCAAAGTGCCCTGGGTCAATCGCACATTGCCGGTAAAGGTGCTGATTTGCTGTGTGTCGTCCATCAGCACCTGATTGGCTTCCATGTGGATAGGCTGGTCCCGGTCTGCACGTTCGGCAAGGCATGCGGGTGGGAAGACCAGCAAAAATGCTGCCCAAAACAGTTTAGTGCCGGTTCTGTACATATTCGCTTGTAACCTGGGAGAGCAGTTTCAGAATGCGTGTCTGGCTGTTCATTTCCAGGCCTATTGCATGTATCGTGCTGTGCGCATTTGCGAGAGTGACAGCGCGGTCGGTGTCGGTCAGGTTCTTATCCGGGATGATATGCAAATATTCGGTATGCAGCGTGAGTTCATCCTGCCGGGCGCTTGCATCGCGGATCACCTCTACTTGGTCGTGCAGAAATATCTCATCGCCATTGCTGGAAACAGTGCCGGTCTTGGCGACAACATGTACGGTGGGATTTTCAGCGGAAAGCATGTCAATGTGCGGATCATCGAGGGTGGTGCTGTCGTCATCCGGATAATGCAGCATTTTTTTTGCGGCTATGACAAAGCTCGGTACGCCCAGTATATTCATCTTGGTCGCGGAGAAGTTTTCCATGATCGCATCCGGATCGTGGCGTTTGCTTGCATCCGGTTTTGCGGGTACGGGCTGGACCTGCTGGTCCAGCCAATAGGTGGCGCCCAGCAGGCCAAGCAACGGCAAAAGCGGCAGCCAGTAACGGACACGTGAGGAAAGTGTCATCGCAAATACGGCGCCAGTTGGGTGTCCAGTGTGCCTTGTGCCGACATGATCATTTCGCATGCTTCGCGCACCGCTCCGTGCCCGCCGCTGCGCCGGGTGACATAGGCGGAGTGTTCGCGCACCAGTTGCGGCGCTTCCGGCACACTGATGGCGAGTCCGACATGGCGCATCACGGTGAGGTCGACAATATCGTCGCCCATGTAGGCGGCGGCATCCCTCGATAGTTTGAGCTTGTTGAGCAGGTCAACCATGGCATCAAGTTTGTTTTCCACTCCCTGGTAGAGATGCGAGATGCCGAGGTTATGCGCGCGCGCTTCCACGCAGCGTGAAGTGCGCCCGGTGATAATGGCGATCTCCACACCGCTGGCACGGAGCATTTTCAGGCCATGGCCATCCAGCGAATTGAAGCGCTTGAATTCCTCGCCGGAATCGGAATAATACAATCCGCCGTCAGTCATCACCCCGTCCACATCGAACGCGATCAGGCTTGTCAATTTTGCGCGGCTTGTAGGCATGGTTTACTCCTGTATTTTGGAGTGCGGCGACGTGTCGCCGCTTATTAAAAGCGCAGACATGTCTGCGCACTCCATATAAAAAACGACGCGCCAATAAAAATCTATAGGCAACATCAAATCACTTTTGCGTGCAACAGATCATGCATGTTCAGTGCGCCGACCAGTTTGTTTTGTTCATCCACCACCAGTATCTGGCTGATGTTGTATTGTTCCATCACCTGCACCGCCTCGGCGGCGAGCCTGTCCGGGGCTATACAGCGCGGATTGGCAGACATCACGTCGCGTATCGGAGTGGCGTTGAAGTCCAGTTTCCTGGCCAGCGTGCGGCGCAGATCGCCATCGGTGTAGATGCCCAGGACATTCTGCCTGTCATCGACGATGGCGGTCATGCCCACACCCTTTTTCGAAATTTCCAGGATCGCATCGCCCAGCATCGCGTTTACACTTACCATCGGCAGGCGTTCTCCGCTACGCATGATGTCGCGCACATGGGTGAGCAAACGCCGTCCCAGATTGCCGCCCGGATGCGAGCGGGCAAAGTCCTCGGCGCCGAAGCCCTTGGCGTCCAGCAATGCCATCGCCAGTGCGTCACCCAGCGCCAGTGCGGCGGTGGTGCTGGTGGTTGGCGCCAAACCCATGGGACAAGCCTCCTTGTCGACAGCGGCGTTTAGATGCACGTCGGAAATTTTGGCCAGCGTGGAAGCCGGGTTGCCGGTCATGCTGATGAGTTTTGCGCCCTGTCGCTTGATGGCCGGCACGATCGCAACCAGTTCCTGGCTCTCGCCGGAATAGGACAGCGCGATGATCACGTCCGTGCTGGTGATCATGCCCAGATCGCCATGGCTGGCTTCGCCCGGGTGCACGAAATAAGCGGGGGTGCCGGTGCTGGACATCGTGGCGGCGATCTTGCGCGCGATATGCCCGGACTTGCCCATGCCGCTCACGATGACGCGGCCTTCGCAACGCAGGATGACATCCAGCGCGCGCAAGAAATTTCCATCGAGTCGTTCACTCAGGGCCTGCACAGCGGAAGCTTCTATGTTCAGGACTTCGCGGGCGAGGGCTAGGGCGCGTGGTGTGGCGGAGATGGTCTTGTTCATGGAACGGGATTATAGCAGTGCGTGTTAACCCCCAGCGAAATTT
>JAJZEQ010000007.1 GCA_021851345.1 Pseudomonadota bacterium | reverse complement strand
AGGGCCGAGACCGGCAGCTGGCGGTAACCCATCAGTCCCGCCAGAACGATCGCGACCATCAGCAGCGAGGTCGCTACCGGCCGCTGGATGAAAAGGCGCGACGGGTTCACTGCGGGCTCTGGCCGGTGTTTTTGCCTGCTGTGGCGCGCGCGCCGGGTGTCGTCACTTCGACTTTTGCGCCCGCCCGCAATTTATCCGTGCCGTCGGTCACAACCTGTTCGCCGACGGCAAGCCCGTGCTCGATGGCGACGATATCACCGGAAACCGGACCGAGCGTCACGGGGCGGACGGAAACCGTCTGATCCAGGCCGACGACATAGACGAAGGTCCCTTGTGTGCCGCGCTGTACTGCCGCAGTCGGCACCAGTATTGCGTTGTGCCTGGTCTCCACACGCAACCGGGCATTCACGAACTGATTGGGGAAAAGATTCCCGTCGGTATTGGCAAATTCCGCCTTGACCATGACAGTCCCGGTGGTGACGTTGATCTGGTTGTCCAATGTCAGGAGTTTGCCGGTGGCCAATCTGGTCTTGTTCTCGCGGCCGAATACATCGACTGCCAGCCTGTTGCCGGCATGCACGCGCGCCAGCACTGCAGGGATATAGTCGGCGGGAATGGCAAACAGGACGTAGATCGGCTGGATCTGGGTAACCACCACCACGCCGTTGATATCGGTAGTGTTGACCATGTTGCCCGAGTCGACCTGGCGTATCCCCAGCCGTCCGGACAAAGGTGCGGTGATGCGCGTGAAATCGACGTTCAACTGGGCGTTCGCTACCTGGGCGCGATCGCTCAGCACGGTGCCTTCATCCTGCAGCACCAGTGCTTCCTGGTCATCGACCTGCTGCTTGGCAATGGAGTCTTTGGCCCAAAGAACGCGGTAGCGGTCAAGATCGAGCTTTGCGCCGGCCAGCAGCGCCTGGTCGTGTGCCAGCTGGCCCCTGGCCTGGTCGAGTATCACCTGGAAAGGCCGCGGGTCTATTTGCGCCAGAACCGCGCCTTTCTTCACCGTCTGACCCTCGCGAAACAGGATGTGCTCCAGCAGGCCGTTGACGCGCGCCTTGACCGTCGCCGTATTGAGCGCTGTGACGGTGCCCAGCCCGTCGATGTAAACGTCGATATCACCGGTCCTGGCGATGGCGGCCTGAACAGGCATCGGCTTTTCGCCACCGCCGAGAACCGGTTTTTTGTTTTCCGGATTTGCGGGCGCGTTTGCCGGCTTGTGGAAAATCCAGAATGCAAGCGCGCCGGCCAGCAACAATGCGGCGACCCCAAAAATTATCTTTCTCATATCAAAATGACCTGCACTCTATATTTCATCATTACTGCGGGTTTTTAATGATCACTGCGTATTGGTTTGATGCTACCAGTTTTTTATCTGCTTGAGTGGCGGGCCCGCACGGCTTTTGCTGCGGCCGTTCCGGGTGGCGGGATGCCATTTGAAACCCGTCGCCGCGGCGCTTCCGGCTGCATGGCCAAGTCGGCTATTTTTCTTCAAGCTGCCCCATTTTTTTCAGCCATGACTGTGCATCATTTTTCAGCCATGATTGTGAGTACCGGTCATTCTTGATGTATGCATTGAGGAAAGCCGTGCTGATCTGTTCGCTGGCAACTTCCAGCATGGCGCGCCGGGTCGGCGAGCCTGAGGAACCGCGCACCGAAGCGGATACCGCACCACTTTTCCCGCCGGATGATTTTTTGCGGCGCCGGTTGCTGCCCCCGCTGTCAGAGTCTCCATCGCTGCCGCCGGATTCGGATTGCGGGCTGTCGGTTCCGGGGGAAGCCGGCTTGGTCAGGTCCTCATTGCCTATCACGGCATGAGACGCGCTGCTCAATACCAGCAGGTATTTGTTTCCGGGTGGCATGTACCGGAATGGCGCCTGGTGAAGCGACGGCGGGACACTGCCGCGCATATCGCTATCCGTATCGCTGGTTACCGACAGCACCGGCATGTTGATTTTTTGGTAACGCACCCCGAAATCCGAACCGGTAAAATCGGCATACGGGCTCAGGGCAATAACGCCGCCGACGCGCAAAGGCAGGCCGGTGAACGAAACATTCTGCGGGGCTTCCCCCGCAACCAGCATCGCCGAATAGGCGCCGATGTCAAAGCCCGCGATCGCGATGCGCGACAAGTCCATTCGCTGCACGCCCGGGCCGTTTGATGCAGCCTGCTGTTTCAGGTAAGCCAGCAGTTTGGACAACATTTCAAGGCGTTCGGATACTATCCCGGATGAGTACATTTCATGCCGGAGAAATGTGTAATCGCGGTTGCGGGCGGCATCTGAAGACCAAACGTCCGCATCGCTTTTCAGCGGCTGGATCGACAGGACGACGTATCCGGATTTCGCCCATGCACCGCGCATACTTGCGGCAGCATCGGCCGTTTCTCCCAGGCCGGGCAGATAAATGACCAGGGGATATTTACCTTCCGGAACGGGTTGAATCACGGTGACATGAAAAACCATATTCCCGGCATCCGGTGCCGACCGCGTTGTTGAGGTCTCGTAATCGATGCCCGAATCATAGCCACGGCCGGCAAACTGCTTTACCTGCGCTTGGTCAACCAGCGGCTTTTTTGCGAACGGAGTGCATCCTCCCAGCAGAATCGCGGCAAGGGCGGCCCCGGTAATGAAACAGAGTGCCGGATATTTAGAGATGAGGCGCATGGCATAAATGCATTTACGGGCTTTCAATATGGGCAATCATTCCCATCAGGGAGAGAACAATTGTAGATC
>JAJZEQ010000174.1 GCA_021851345.1 Pseudomonadota bacterium | reverse complement strand
ACCCTTGGTGATCAGTGTTTTTTCTCCCAGTTCCTTGGGTGACATGCCCGGAGTGTTGCCGAGAGTGGCGACAATATCGAATTGGGCCGGGGTAAGAGACAGCGAGCGAACATGCGCCGACGAATAAACCTCGAAAGCCTGGTAGGCGCTGGACAGCTCGCGCAATAACGGCAGAAAAATCGAACGGGGCATGTCTCGGCAATTTAGTTCTAACTAGAACTATAATAATTCCGGCTGCAGCCAAAGTCAATGAGGCATTGTCTGCGGGAGCTTGCCGCGAATTCCGGCAGGTGATGCGCGCGATCCGGAAAGATTGCCGCGCGCGGTGCTTCAGCCCGTATTACAGGCTTCGGATCGCCGCACAGGCTTCACTGACCAGCGCCGGGCCCCGATAGATCAGGCCGCTGTAGAGCTGTACCAGTGAAGCGCCTGCCTTGATCTTTTCTGCGGCATCCGCGCCGCTCAGGATGCCGCCCACACCGATGATGGGCAGCGCGCCCCGCAGTTCTGCCGCAAGCTGGCGTATCACCGCAGTGGATCTGGACCGCACCGGCGCGCCGCTCAATCCCCCGCTTTCCGTGCCATGCGGCAGGTCGCCCACGCCATCCCGCGATACCGTGGTGTTGGTTGCAATCACGCCGTCGATGCGATGATTCATCAGCAGGCGCGAGATCTGGATGATTTGTTCAATTTCCAGGTCGGGGGCAATCTTCAGCGCGATGGGAACGTATTTGCCATGTGTGTCGGCGAGCTTTTGTTGCTCGGCCTTGAGCAGTGCAAGCAATTTGCTTAACGCGTCCGCATCCTGCAGGTGGCGCAGGTTTTTGGTGTTGGGTGAAGATATGTTGATGGTGATATAGCCGGCATGCTCATACACTTTGCGCAGGCAGGCCAGATAATCGTCCGCCGCATTTTCGATCGGGGTGAGGGCGTTCTTGCCGATGTTGATGCCCAGTACACCGCGCCTGTCCTGAGCTCGGTCGAAGGGATACTGTGCGCGTTTTACGTTTGCAATCAGCGCATCCACGCCGTCATTGTTGAAACCCATGCGGTTGATGATAGCGTTGGCCCGGGGCAGGCGAAACAAACGGGGCTTGGTGTTGCCGGGCTGGGGCAGCGGGGTGACCGTGCCGATTTCGAGGCTGCCGAAACCAAGTGCCGCGAGGCCATCGATGCAGTCGCCATTCTTGTCGAGGCCCGCGGCGAGGCCCACCGGATTCCGGAAGGCGAGTCCCATCACGATGCGCGGATCGTCCGGTATGTGCGGTGCAATGAAGCGGCTCAAGCCCGACGAATGCAGGGAACCCAGGCCGCGAAGGGTGAGATGGTGGGCAACTTCCGGATCGAGCCGGAACAAGGCGGGACGGAGCAATGAAAACATTTTCTGGGGGTGCCCTTCAGTTTTCACCGGGTTCGAGTGTGCGCCATATTCCATCAAGCAAACCCTGCGCGGGCTGGTATTCGGTCTTGTAGGCCATCTTGCGGCTGTCCTTTATCCAGTAGCCGAGATAGACAAAATCCAGGCCAAGTTTGCGGCACAGCTCGATTTGCCACAGCACGTTGTAAACGCCAAGGCTCGCCCGCGGCAAATCAGGATCATAAAAAGTGTAGACCGAGGACAGGCCGTCGCTGAGCAGGTCGATCACGCTGACCATGCGCAGCACGCCTTGCCCGTTCGCCGCCTGCCCCGGGCCGGTCGAAGTGGCATGGTCGAAGGGCTCGCGGAATTCCACCAGCACGGAATCAACGTGGCTTTGCAGCAGGAAATTCTGGTACGACTCGTGGTCGTCATTGTCCATGCCGCCGTCCTTGTGGCGCGCGCGCTGGTAGCGCTGGTAGAGTTCGTAATATTCGGGTTTGTCCTGAAGCGGATGCGGTGCCGCTTCGAGATGACAGTGTTGCTTCCATGCGCGCCTCTGCGAACGGCTGGCAGAGAATTGTTTTGCCAACACACGCAGTGGCACACATGCGCGGCAATTGTCGCAATGAGGGCGGTAGGTGTACG
Organism: Pseudomonadota bacterium; assembly: GCA_021851345.1. Lineage (GTDB taxonomy): Bacteria > Pseudomonadota > Gammaproteobacteria > Burkholderiales > Gallionellaceae > Gallionella. The sequence continues at coordinate 736 of JAJZEQ010000174.1, read as the reverse complement.
TTCCGCTGCGCCGGAAGCCGTGATGCACCAGGTCGGAATATACCCGGGTGTCGATCAGCAGTGCGGGGCTGGCTACCTGGGAGCGTGCCTGGAGGCCGGCAAGGTAACTGCACTGATAGGGTGCCGTCAGGTAAAAATGCAGCGCTGTGTGCGGCAGGTCGTTAAGTAAGCTCATCTAAATAGGCCGGTGTCGAATCGCCAGTCGGATATCGGCGCACAGTGTATCAATTCCTGCAGCTGTGCGATAAATTCTCCGCGCGGGATTTCGCGCGCCCCCAACGAGGCAAGATGTGACGTTTTCATCTGGCAATCTATCATGCCTGTCCCGGACGGTGTTGAGGAACCGGGTTGCCAGCGTTCAAATTGTCCGGCGAGATGGGCCAGCGCGATTTTCGATGCGTTGTCAGCTTTGCTGAACATGGATTCGGCGTAGAACATGTGGCCGATACAGACACCATACAAGCCGCCGGCCAGCTCCAGGTCTTCGGCGGTGCTGCGGTGGTTTCCCGGCCGAACTGCCGGGTGTTCCGCACTCATGGCCGTGCCTGCTGCACGTTGCTGCCATGTTTCGCCTTCGGTTTGCAGCCGGAATGATTTTTTTGGCATCCATACCTCCACCGAGTGGGCATAACCCAATCGATGCAACTCGCAATATGCAGAGATCATGTTTTCGTGTATCCATGTGCCGTGCTGTCCGGTTCGATTTTGGGTGCGCGGTCCAGCCCAACCGCGCATC
>JAJZEQ010000265.1 GCA_021851345.1 Pseudomonadota bacterium | reverse complement strand
TTCGACGGCGCCATGGGTAATTACGGCGCGCAAGCCCGGCAATATGCCGGCGGCAAGGAAGTCTGGGTGCCGTGCAACTTCAGGGCGATGGACGAAGGCTATCGCTTCATGCTGCCGGGCGCGCTGATACATGGATATGACCAGGATCAAAATCTTTCCGCCGGCGAACTGGCGGCGCGCTACCCCTTGTTTGCGGTGCAACAGGCGCTAAACGACAACACCCCCAACGCCGGTTGTGCGGCTTGCACGGTCATCGGCCAGCGACTGGATATACGCGGCCGCCAGAGTTCGGCCGAGCTGAAGGAAATGTTTCTGCAGGGCAGGGTGTTTCAGCATCTTTTCGTCAGGGAAATATTGCTGGCATCTCCCGCGGGCGGCAAAATCACGCCGGAACCAACCCCGGCGCAGGAGTGCCGCTGATGTTGAAGCACGGCGTTTGGAAACAGGGTACGCGCCCGCTGGTTCTTGTTCTGGTGTTGATCGCCTTTGGCGCTGCGTTTTATAAAGTCGCCCATCGACCGCCGCCGGCACTGTTTCGATTGCCTGCCATCACCGAAACCGGCAACGCCGCAGCGGAATTTCACACCCATTTCGTTTCTGCACAACAGAATATCGCCACACATGCGGCGTCGCTGGTCGAATTGAAAGACGGGCGGATACGTGCCTTCTGGTTTGCCGGCAGCCGCGAAGGCGCGCAAGACGTGGAGATACGCAGCGCGGTATTCGACCCGCAGAAAAATCTGTGGGGACCCGAATCCGGCATTGCCGATCGCGCAGACACCCAGCGGGCGCTGCTGCGCTACGTGAAAAAACTCGGCAATCCTGTGGCGCAGCGCGCGGCGGATGGAACGCTGTGGCTATTTTACGTGACCGTATCGCTGGGAGGATGGGCGGGCAGCTCGATCACGGCGATCACTTCGGGCGACGACGGCGCAACCTGGGGTCCGGCGCGGCGCCTGATCACCTCGCCTTTCATCAATATCAGCACCCTGGTCAAGGGCACGCCGTATCTGTACAGCGATGGCACGATGGGCTTGCCGGTTTATCACGAGTTCATCGGAAAATTCGGCGAACTGCTGCGCATTAATCGCAACGGAGAGATCATCGACAAGCAACGGCTGAGTTCCGGCAAGACCACGCTGCAGCCGATCGTGCTGATCAGGAATCCGCAGCAGGCCATGGTGCTGATGCGCCGTTCCGGTTCCAGCCCCAAACGGGTGATTGCTACCAGTACCGGTGATGCGGGGCAGCACTGGAGCAGGCCTGCTGCAACTGTTCTGGCCAATCCTGATGCGGCAATTTCGGGCGTGGTATTGCGGGACGGACGGATGCTGGTTGCGCTGAACGACATCGAGGAAGGGCGAGACTCACTGTCGCTGGTGGTCTCTGCGGACGGCGGAACAACCTGGGAAACGGTTTACCAGCTTGAAGACCAGCCCCGCGGCCCGGTTGACCTGCAGCACTATGTGCAAACCGCCGCTGTGCTGGCCAAGGCTACCGAGCCGGATATCACCGATCCGGACGCTTATGCCAGATCCGCACAACGAAACAAATGCGAGGTGCAAAGCTGCCTCTACGAATTTTCATACCCTTACATGATACAGGCGAAGAACGGCGATATTCATCTGGTCTACACCTGGAACAGAAGTTTCATCAAGCATGTCGAGTTCACGCCAGCATGGCTGGATCAACAAATCGGAAAAACCGGCAATGGCGAACTTCACTGACCTGACCGGACTGGCGGGCGTGGCCAGCGCGATAGCGGCTGCTGCGCTGCTGCTGCCATGGACCAAACGGCTAACCCAAACACGTTTGGCGGTAGTCCTGGGAACGGTGTTCGTGCTGTCGTTAATCCCGTTCGGCACCCTGCCCGTCGCCGCGTATGTGCGCGGCATCACGGGAGATTTGAGCACCACCACGCTGGTGCTGTTGTGGTGCGCGTTGCTGAGGCCGTGGTGCGGTTGTGCCGCAATCGGGACTGAACATCGCCGGGTGCTGCTGGTACTGGCCGCGCTTTGCGCACTTGCGTTTTATCCCATGGCTCTGGGCGCAGGTTCATTTGATCCGTATCGCCTGGGCTATGGCAACCCGCAATTTATGGTCGCGCTGCTGGTGTTTGCGCTGCTGGCGTGGTTCCGCAGATTTACCCTGGTTGCGTTGTGCATCGCGCTCGCTACCCTCGCCTGGGCAGCCGGCTGGTATGAATCAAACAATCTCTGGGATTATTTGCTGGACCCGTTCGTGTCGGTCTATGCGCTGGCAGCCATGATGATATTTGGCGTGAAGATGTTGTCGAAATCGCGGCGCCGGAACCAATTATTGAGCATTCCATAATTAGCGACAAACCTGCCGTTCGGGCTGAGGTATCGAAGCCCAATCACTAGGCGGTCTACACCCTTCGATACCTCAGGGCGAACGGTGTAATGAATAACGGAAAGATCAATAGCACAGTGACGATGTGCAAATAACCAGTCCCCATACCGCCAGCGCGTTCACGATGCTTAAAAGAACCGCCGCACTGGCGATGTCCTTCGCGCGTTTCGCAAGCGGGTGCTGTTCCAGCGAGGTGTGATCCACTGCGGATTCGAGCGCGGAGTTGAGCAGCTCGACGATCAGCACCAGCAGGATGCTTGAAATCATCAAGGCCTTGCCCAGCGGGCTTGCAGGCAGCAACAGTGCGACCGGTATCGCGACTGCCGCGATCAGCACTTCCTGGCGGAATGCATCTTCATGCCGCCACGCGGCGCGCAATCCCTGCAATGCTATGCCGGTTGCGCGCCAGGCGTGCAGCAAACCGCGCGGATGTTTGTTGGGGTCTTTCACTATCGTCTCCCTGCCATGGATATTTGCCGGCTAACACGCATAGTTTCGAAGCGGCCCGCCGTGGTTCCGATTACCTTGCGGGGTCAGCATAGGATTCGATCGGCGGGCAGGAGCAGACCAGGTTCTTGTCGCCGTAAACGTTATCCACCCGCGCGACGCTGGGCCAGAATTTGTTGCCGCGCACCCATGGCAACGGGTATACGGCCTTCTCGCGCGAGTAGCCGTGCTTCCAGCCGCCGGACACTACCGCGCTGGCGGTATGCGGCGCATGCTTGAGGACGTTGTCCTTTTTATCGGCCGTGCCGGCGATGATCTCGTCTATCTCGCCGCGGATGGCGATCATCGCGGCGCAGAAGCGGTCCAGCTCCGCCTTGGATTCGCTCTCGGTGGGCTCGACCATCAGCGTGTCGACCACGGGGAACGAGGTGGTGGGCGCATGGAAGCCATAGTCCATCAGGCGTTTGGCGATGTCGGAAACCTCGACGCCGGCATCGCGCTTGAAGTCGGCGCAGGCCAGGATCATCTCGTGCGCGCAGCGGCCGTTCTTGCCGCTGTACAGCGTGGGGTAATGATCCTTCAATGACTCCTTGATGTAGTTGGCATTGAGTATCGCATTGCGCGTGGCTGCTGTCAGTCCCGCGCCTCCCATCATTTTGATATAGCCGTAGGAGACCAGCAGGATCAGCGCGCTGCCGTAGGGTGCGGCAGATACCGCGTGTATTCCTTGCGCGCCGCCGGTCCTGGTCAACGGATGCCCGGGCAGGAACGGCGCGAGATGCGCAGCCACGCCTATCGGCCCCATGCCGGGCCCGCCGCCGCCGTGCGGTATCGCGAAAGTCTTGTGCAGGTTCAGGTGGCACACGTCCGCGCCGATATTGCCGGGACTGGTCAGGCCGACCTGGGCGTTCATGTTGGCGCCATCCATGTACACCTGGCCGCCGTTGTCGTGAATGATGTGGGTGATGTCCCTGATGCCTTCCTCGTACACACCGTGCGTGCTTGGGTAAGTGACCATCAGGCAGGACAGGTCATCCTTGTGCCGTTCGGCCTTCTCGCGCAGGTCGGCTGTGTCTATGTTGCCGTTCCTGTCGCATTTCACGACGACGATATGCATGCCGTTCATCGCCGCGCTGGCCGGGTTAGTGCCGTGAGCCGAAGCGGGAATAAGCGCCACGTTGCGCTGTGCTTCGCCGCGCGAACGGTGATAAGCCTGAATGACCAGCAGTCCGGCATATTCTCCCTGCGCGCCGCTGTTGGGCTGGAAACTCATCTTTGCAAAACCGGTGATCTCGCAAAGTGCCGCATCCAGTCCGGCAATGATTTCCTGGTAGCCCCCAGCTTGTTCGACCGGAACGAAAGGATGCATGTTGGCGAATTCGGGCCAGGTCAGCGGGATCAGTTCCGACGCGGCATTCAGCTTCATCGTGCAGGAACCCAGCGGGATCATGGAATGGGTCAGCGAAAGATCCTTGTTCTCGAGCCGTTTGATGTAGCGCATCATCTCCGATTCGGAGTGATAGGCATTGAATACCGGATGACCCAGGATGGCCGACCCGCGCGGTTGTACGCGCATGGTCTGGGCAACTATCTGCGCCTGGGTGATGACAGGCGCGGTCTTGTCAGCGGCTAGTGCAAACACCCGCAAAATTGCATTCAATGCGCCGGCATCGGTGGTTTGGTCCAGTGCGATGGTCAGCCCGCCGTCGATATAGCGGAAATTGATGCGCGCCGCTTCGGCCAGCGCGAGGATACTGGCATTGTCGGTACCGGTGAGCCTGACGGTGTCGAAGAATATTTCTTCGGCCACAGCGTAGCCTAGCTTTTTCAATTCGCCGGCCAGCGCCACAGCGGACAGGTGCACCTGCTGCGCGATGCCGCGCAGCCCCCCGGCGCCGTGATATACGCCGTACATGCCGGCCATGATCGCCAGCAAGGCCTGCGCGGTGCAGATGTTGGAAGTGGCCTTCTCGCGGCGGATGTGCTGTTCGCGCGTCTGCAGCGCCATGCGCAGCGCGGGGTTGCCGTCGGCATCCACCGACACACCGATGATGCGCCCCGGCATGGAACGCTTGTGCGCGTCGCGGCAGGCGAAGTAGGCCGCATGGGGCCCGCCGTAACCCATGGGCACGCCGAAGCGTTGCGTGGATCCGACCACGACGTCCGCGCCCCATTCACCGGGTGGCGTGAGCAGCACCAGGCTGAGGATATCGGCGGCCACTGCGATGGTCATGCCGTTGGCTTTGGCGCGCGTGACGAAATCGGCATAGTCATGCACTGCGCCATCGGCAGTCGGATATTGCAGCAACGCGCCGAACATTGAACCGTCAAGCATGGCGGTCCTGAAATCGCCGATCACCAGTTTGATGCCTAGCGGTGCGGCGCGCGTCTTCAGCAGCTCTATGGTCTGCGGGAAACATTCGCCGGATACGAAGAAGCTGTCCTTGTCCTGCCCTGCCGCCTCGCGCGAACCCAGGCCGTGCAGCATGGTCATCGCCTCGGCTGCCGCGGTGGCCTCGTCGAGCAGGGATGCGTTGGCGATTTCCATACCGGTCAGGTCCATCACCATGGTCTGGAAATTCAGCAGCGCTTCCAGGCGGCCCTGCGCAATCTCGGCCTGGTAGGGCGTGTAGGCGGTGTACCAGCCCGGATTTTCCAGGATGTTGCGCTGGATCACCGGCGGCATGATGGTGTCGTGATAGCCGAGGCCGATATAGCTTTTGTACAGTTTGTTCTTCGCCGCGACGCCGCGCAGATGTTGCAGGTAAGCGTATTCGGACATGCCTTCCGGCAGGTTCAGCGGCTGCTTCAGGCGGATGGCCGGCGGGATGGTCTGGTCTACCAGTGCGTCCAGTGTGGGCGCGTTGATCTTGCGCAGCATGGCCTGAACTTCCGGTTCAGAAGGGCCGTTGTGGCGGTTTACAAATTGGTCGGTCTTGGGCATGGCGGGAGTTCTGCAAAATTCAGTAAGGTGTGTGAGCCGCCGGCACGCATCCTTTAGCCGGCAGTCAAGCGGTTATTCGCTGCCGGTTCTCAGTGCGCCCCGCTGTCGACTACAGCCTGATAGGCTTTCGCATCCAGCAAAGCAGTGATATCCGCGGCATTATCCGGCTTCATCCTGAATATCCACGCGCCATAAGGGTCGCTGTTGATGGCTTCCGGCGTGTGCTCAAGATCGCTATTCACCGCTGTCACCACCCCGCTTACCGGCGCGTACACATCGGAGGCGGCTTTGACCGATTCGACAACGGTGCATTCTTCCCCGGCGCCAAGCTTGCGCCCTAGCTTTGGTGCTTCTACAAACACCATGTCGCCCAGCAGTTCCTGCGCGTGCTGGGTGATACCGATGCTGATGGTGCCGTCGGCTTCGGTTTTGACCCACTCGTGAGAGGACGTGTATTTCAGGTTTTCCGGGTTGCTCATTTAAACTCCTTGGGTCGATAGTAACGGGTCGTTGGCTGGGAACGTCTAAAGATTGCAAACTGCCTTTCCATTGCGCGCGAAAGGATATTTTACAGTTTTCGCATTCAGCAATTTGTCGCGAATTTCAATTTGTACGTTGTCACCGATCTTTACAGCGTCAGGCACGCGTGCCAGTGCGATGGATTTTCCCAGCGTGGGTGAAAAGCTCCCGCTGGTGATCTCGCCTGCGCCCAATGCGGTATGCACTTGTTGGTGGCCGCGCAACACGCCGCGATCCTCCAGCACCAGGCCGACCAGTTTGCGTGTCGGCGGATTAGCCAGCAGCGCAGCCTTGCCGATGAAATCGCGTTCGCTCTTCAAGTCCACGGTCCAGGCCAGTCCCGCTTCCAGCGGATTGATGGATTCATCCATGTCCTTGCCGTACAGGTTCATGCCCGCCTCAAGGCGCAATGTGTCGCGCGCGCCGAGACCGATAGGCTTGACGCCCTTTTCTGCCAGAGAAGCCCACAGGTACGGCGCGGCCCTGGCAGGAATCATGATCTCAAAACCGTCTTCGCCGGTGTAGCCGGTGCGCGCGATGAACATCGTGCCCATCTCTACGGCACTGAACGGGATCAGGCCCTCGGTCAAGCCCTGGCTGCCGGGTAATGCTGCCCAGACTTTTTCGCGCGCATGCGGGCCTTGCACGGCAATCATCGCCAGTTCGGGATGGTCGGCGATAGCCAGATCGGGCACCGCCTTATCCAAAACTTCCTGGCTTTGCTTTCCCGCAGTTGAAGAAGCAAGGGGAGCCGCCGCAACTGCCGTCGGGACATGCCCATTGAATTCCCCGGCCTGCTGTTTCATCCACGCGATGTCCTTGTCGGCCGTGCCTGCGTTCACGACGATACGGAACCATGTTTCGCTCATGAAATACACGATCAGGTCGTCTATCACGCCGCCGTTGTCCAGCAGCATGCAGGAATACAGCGCCTTGCCCGGCTGGGTGAGCTTGTCCACATTGTTCGCCAGCAGATAGCGCAGAAATCCACGCGCGCCGGCACCTTTGATATCCACCACGCGCATGTGCGACACGTCGAACATGCCGCAGTCATTGCGCACCTGATGGTGTTCGTCGATCTGGGAGCCGTAGTTCACCGGCATTTCCCATCCGCCAAAATCGACCATCCTGGCGCCCATCGCGCGGTGTGCTGCATTGAGCGGAGTTTGCTTGAGAGCCGTCATATTCGCTTTCTGAAAACAAAGTTTGCAAGCTTGCGCCTGTCGGCGCAGGGCCCGCATAAATCACTTCAGTGAAGACGCACCGTTAGGTTGGCCATAACAAAAATGAAAAAAGCGCAGCACGAAACCGTGCTGCGCCCCATCTGTCCTTGATACCTGAGAGATTACAACTCGCGTTGCGTGCCCCTTCGGTGGTTGGCTGAGCCAACGCTCTCCAGATTTGCCTGTGCCAACGGTTCTTGAGCCTGAGCGGTTACGGGTGTTGCGCCTTCGGCGGTGTCGCAGCCATATTGCAAGGATGCTGGCTGGCACGCTCTCCCATTGGTCTGAACGGCAGGACGAAATATACCGGAAAGCGTGTGCGCTGACAAACCGGCGCAGGTGTTGCACGACGACCCTGAAAACTATTGGTCCGTTTTGTCTGCCGGGGATGGATGATCAGCCAATGCCACCTGATTGCGCCCGGCAAGCTTGGCTTTATAAAGTGCCTTGTCTGCCGCATCGCATAGCCTGGCTGCATCCGGGAATTCTGATATGTCTGCGACCCCGCAGCTGAAAGTAACCCGGAACTCATTTGCGCCGGACAGATGGCGCAACCGGGAAAAGTCGTTGCGTATCGTATCCAATACCTTCATTGCGGCGGCAGCATCGGCATCAACCAGTACTACCGCAAACTCTTCCCCGCCATAGCGCCCTACCAGGTCACTCGACCGCAGGCGCTGCCTGAGCAGACGAGAAAGACTTTTGATCACGCGATCCCCGGCCGGATGACCATGGTTGTCATTGACCAGCTTGAAGAGGTCTATGTCGACCATCGCAAAGGACAGGGGTTTTTTATGGCGCATTGCCCAGGCCACTTCGCCATCCAGCATGTCTTTTATTGCGGTATGGTTCAGCAAACCGGTCAGGCTGTCGCGCACCATGAAGGAGCGCAGCATCATTGATCTCCGGATGCGGTTGGTCACCGAAGAAATCAGATGTTGCGGTTCTATCGGCTTGGTCAGGAAATCGTCCCCGCCCAGGCCCATGGCGATATTCTGTTTATCGATATTGCTTTCGGCAGAAAGAAATACGATGGGGATGCTGACGAATGCATCAAGCTGTCGAATCACCTTGACCAGTTCCAGGCCGCTGCATTCGGGCATATAAAGATCGATCAGGATCAGGTCGGGGCTGAATTCCGGCAGCATATCGGCCACCTTGAGCGGATCGTTGATCGCTTTCACCTCCATTCCTGCCTGTTCAAGCACCGCGCTATGATAGGCAGTGAGCGCCAGCGAATCATCAACGATCATGACGCGGTATGGAGCCACCGGCTTGGTTGAAGTCAAGCTATCAAGTTTGTCGACCAGATTTCCGATATTTACAGGCTTGATTAAATAAGCGATGCCGCCGGCGCGCACTGCCTCCAGTCTGGTGTTGAATTCATCGTGCGAGGAAAGAAAAACGACGGGGACAGGGACTTCGCGCCCCTGCTGAAGTTCATACATGAGTTTGACGCCGCCTAGGCTATCTCCGGGAAATGTAACATCCATCAGCACAACCACTGCATCGGTTTGTTGCAAAGCAAGGCGAAACGCTTTCAGCGTATTGAATACCGTGACCTCATAGCCAAAGTAACTCAACTGTATTTTTAATTCTTCGGCAAGATTGAGGTCGTCCTCGACCACAAAGATACGACGCGGGGCGATGGTTTTTTGATCAGGCTGCATGGCTGATATCAGGCCGGGCGGGTCGGCGCGGGATAGGTTTCCAGTTGGCGAGCCGGGTAACTCCGGGAGGTCAACCCGGGCGTTTTTGAAAATATTCCCGAGCCATGAACCAGGCGGGGGCTTGTTTGGGTGCGCGGTTTATGGCACGACATAACGGGCAGCAGCGCGGCACAGGCATGATCTAAGCGACTTAACTGCCCCGGCAATTTATACGAATCATGCATGCTGGGGTTTCATATTATCTGGAACCTTGCCCGCCAAGGACATGCGATTGGCAGCCCCGGCAGTGATAACCATGACCATGATTTTCGGTAAGTGCGTTGATTAGACCAGACATAGTGACAATTTAAAGCCCCTGCTGTATCCATAACCACAGTGTAGCAAACAACCCATGCTATTTGTTGTTCGAATAAAGCAGCACCAGCCGATAGCCCGATGGTTTGAGGTCAGATGTGTCCAGACGCAGCTTGATGCTGAAATCAAGGTTGGGCTGCAAGCCCGCGGTTTCATTGTGCGAAGGAGGCAAATAATCTGCCGGTGTGAAAATTCGGCGCGCCAGCGGTTTGTCCTGGCTATCGTTGAGCGTGAGCTCCAAATCGGGGAATGCTTGCGCGTAAGGCGCACGGTTATGCAACAGTGTTTCGAAAGTGATCTGGTTCTCGTTTGCCGGGTCGGCCCCCAGCTCTGACGATTCGATACCTATCAAACCGGAATGCTGCGGCAACGGCAGGGTGCAATTAAGCAATTTGCAATATTTCATCAGCACCGGCTTCAGGTTGGGCAGGTTTGCGGCGAGGTCGATACGGAAAAAGTATGCGGTCTGCGCGCACACCAGCAGCAGCAGAAAAAATGAGGCAATGGCCCATGGCAAAATGCGCTGATCGGGTTGGTGTTCTCCGGCATCATCGTCTTGAACAAAGGCGACTTGTTCGGCCAGTGTCATGGGTCGCAGAACAGCAAGTTTGGAGCCTGTGGCAGGTACGGGTTCATTCAATATCGGCAACTCGAGTTGCAGGTCGAGCTGGTCGGGAAGAAAGTTGGCGCGTACATCAAAGGCCTGCTTGCAATTTCCGCAACGAACCATGCCGTGATGCGCGGTTAACTGTTCCTTGGTGACCTTGAAGCGGGCATCACAGTTTGGGCAGACAGTTGTTCCTTGCATTTTATCGCTTGCGACCCGTCAGGCACGACCAGCCCTCGTCAAAAGTCGGTGCATTCAAATCGAACCATTGTTGATAGATGTTCATCACTTCCCGGGCCTGATCCTCAAGTATGCCGGACAATACGATTTGCCCGCCCCGCCTTGTGGCGTTGGCCAGCAATGGCGCGAGCATGCGCAGCGGATTGGTCAGGATGTTTGCGACAACCAGATCAAAGCCGGCATGCGGCTGGACAGACAGATCGGGGCAGTCATCCGGTAAATAAAACCGCGCATTTTCGACCCGATTGGCCGCTGCATTGTCACGGCTGGCAATCACGGCCTGTGAGTCTACATCAACTCCGACGGCGCGGGCAGCCCCGATTTTCAGCGCGGCAATCGCAAGAATACCGGATCCGCAACCGTAATCCAGCACGCTTTCGCCGCCGCGCAGGTTGCTGTCCAGCCACCGCAAGCATAAGCGTGTAGTTGGATGACTGCCGGTGCCGAATGCCAACCCCGGATCAAGCACGATGTTGATGGCACCGTGGTCGCTGGGTTGATGCCAGGTCGGCACGATCCATAGTCGCGGCGAGATGGGGATGGGAGAGAACTGCGATTGCGTAATGCGCACCCAGTCATTGTCGGCAAGGGTTTCCACGCGATGTGCGGGAATTTTCTGGAGGCCGATGCCGGCCGATGCCTCGGCCAGAATCGCAGCCACATCCATGTTGCTGTCGAAAAGCGCGCTGACGCGATTGTGCAGCCACACGCCCGGCGGCGGTTCACCGGGCTCGCCGAAGATCGCCTGCTCATCGGGCGTGTCGGCGTCGGCATCCAGCAGGTCTACCGACAGCGCGCCTAGCTCAAGCAAGGCTTCGCTCAGTGCCTCGGCGTGTTCGGCATCGCTATCGACAATCAGAGAAAGCCACGGCATTTATTGCGATTCCATTTCGAAGGTCAGACCATGCTGTCCCCAGCTTGGTCGAATGGCTGGTAGTCTCACCAGGGCGAAGCGTGGAAACCAACGCGGTTTCACCGATGAATAGGGACTGGAATTATTTGCCCTTGGTGCGTTCGGCGAGGCGTTCTTCAAGATAATGGATATTGGTGCCGCCGCGTATAAAGGCCGCATCCTGCAGCAACTCGCGGTGCAGCGGGATATTGGTGTCTATGCCTTCGACCGCCATTTCCGACAATGCGGTGCGCATCCTTGCCATGGCTTGCTCGCGGGTGTCGCCGTAGGCAATGATTTTTCCTATCATCGAATCGTAATACGGCGGTACGACATAGTTGGCATACACATGCGAGTCCACGCGGATGCCGGGACCGCCCGGCGGATGCCATGTGGTGATGCGTCCCGGAGACGGGGTGAATTTGTAAGGATGCTCGGCATTGATCCGGCATTCGATCGCATGCCCGCGGAACTGGATGTCGCGCTGCTTGAACGGCAGCTTTTCGTTGGCGGCGATGCGTATTTGCTGCTGCACGATGTCGATGCCGGTGATCATTTCAGTCACCGGGTGCTCGACCTGCACGCGGGTATTCATTTCGATGAAAAAGAACTCGCCCTTTTCATACAAAAATTCGAACGTACCCGCGCCGCGATAGCCGATTTTCCGGCAGGCTTCCGCGCAGCGTTC
>JAJZEQ010000167.1 GCA_021851345.1 Pseudomonadota bacterium | reverse complement strand
TCCCAAGGTGGCTTTCATGGATACCGAGATTGCGCTGTTGATCGGCGCCCGGCCGCGCAGCAAAGGCATGGAGCGCAAGGATTTGATCGAAGCCAACGGCGCCATCTTCTCCGCGCAGGGCAAGCTTCTCAACGAGCATGCCGCGCGCCACGTCAAGGTGCTGGTGGTCGGCAACCCCGCCAACACCAACGCGCTGATCACGATGAAGAACGCCCCCGATCTGAACCCGAGCAATTTCACCGCAATGATGCGCCTGGACCACAACCGTGCCATAGCCCAGGTCGCACTCAAACTTTTCCAGCCCATCCGCGACATCAATAAAATGATCGTATGGGGCAATCATTCAGGCACCCAGTATCCCGACCTCGACCACGCCGAAATACGCGGCCGCATGGTGCGCGACATCCTGTTGACTCAGGTTGGGCCCGACCTGGACTGGGTGGAACGAGAATTCATCCCCACCGTGCAAAAGCGCGGTGCGGCAGTCATCGAGGCGCGCGGATCATCGAGCGCGGCAAGTGCCGCCAATGCGGCCATCTCGCACATCCACGACTGGATGCTCAGCTCCCACCACAACGACTGGGTAACCATGAGTGTGCCGTCCGACGGCAGCTACGGCATACCTGAAGGGGTCATCTACGGCTTTCCGGTTACCTGCAAACACGGCAATTACAGAATCGTACAGGGATTGCCGATCAGCGAACTGGGGCGTAATCATATGGAAGAGAGCTACCGCGAATTGACGGAAGAACGCGACCATGTGAAACACCTGCTTGGATAAACGAATGCGAACGTAACCCGCAATGGCTTCCCCGAAATATACCGCGCTGCTATTCATAACCCTGGTCTTGCCGGCAACGCTTCCCGGATGCGGGAAGCGCGACACGCAGCCGGGCACCGCGCAGGGAGCCGGGCAATTGTGTGCTGCGCTTAAAGGCGCCGGTTTCACCGGAAAATGCACGGTCAACGGTTTTACCAACACGCTTGGCATCGTAATAGACACCGACGATGTGAAAGCAATATACCTGTGCCCCGATATTGCGAACAGGATAAAACCATCGGCGATGAAACTTGTCGGCCAGTGGAAGCTGCAAATCCTTTCTCCTTATCGTGACGACAAACCGCTTGGTGATTGTGTTCTGCATTGACAAAAAATGAGGCGCATCCTTTCGTCGCCAGCGCCCGTTATGCGATATATTTCCCTTCATCGAACAGTCATGTCTTTCAACCCGCCGGCCCGATATCAGGTAAACTTGCCCTGTGTTTTCAGGGGCGACAACCGGCACAATTTTCCATGAACGAAAAACTGTTATTCCTGCTGGATGGATATGAAGAGTGTTATCCGCTGAATGTTGAAGAACGGTACCCACGCAATTGTCAGATGAACCCGAAACTCAGGGCACAAAATTCAGGTCATAAAACTCCGGGCTTCCCGTCTGCACTCCCTTGATATTTGCCGGGCCCACCTCCAGATAGTCCCCAATGAATATCCCGAGGTTTGCCATGCAAAATATCCGGCCCGCGGCTGTTGCAGGCATGTTCTATCCCGCCGAACCCAGGCAGCTGGCGAATGACGTGCAACAATTGCTGGTTAAGGCGCGCGCCGACACCCCACGTCTGCTTGATCTGGCGCCCAAGGCGCTGATCGTTCCGCACGCCGGTTACATTTATTCCGGCGCGGTAGCCGCCACCGCTTATGCCACGCTTCAACTTGTCGCTTCACGCATCCGTCGCGTGGTGCTGCTGGGGCCCACCCACCGCGTCGCGGTGCGCGGCTTGGCGCTGCCCGGTGCAGACGCCTTCGACACACCGCTGGGCCGCGTGACGCTGGACGCTGCAGGCGCGCGCGCCATCGCCCACCTGCCGCAGGTCGGTGTCAGCGCGCAGGCGCACGCGCCGGAACACTCGCTGGAAGTGCAACTGCCGTTCCTGCAAAGCATATTGACGGACTTCACGTTGCTGCCATTGGCGGTCGGCATGGCCACTGCCGAAGAAGTCGCGGAGGTACTGGAGACCGTGTGGGGCGGCGACGAAACGCTGATCGTGATCAGCTCCGACCTGTCGCACTATCTGCCCTACGCCACCGCGCAGCGCGTGGATCAGGCAACCGCGCAATCCATCCTGAAATTGCGCCAGCCAATCGCACACGAGCAGGCCTGCGGCGGCACGCCGATCAGCGGCCTGATCATCGCGGCGCAGAAGCATCATCTCGCGCCCCATTTGCTCGATCTGCGAAACTCCGGTGACACAGCCGGATCTGATGACCGGGTGGTAGGGTACGCGTCCTTCGCCTTCACCAGGGAGGAAAGCAATGTCCATTGAAAAAGGAGAGATTCTGTTGCCGATCGCGCGCGCCGCGATCGCGCGCGTATTGAAAGTGCCCCGCGCGGCAGATGAAGATGAATCGGCGCCGTGGCTTGCCGAGCATGGCGCGTGCTTCGTCACGCTGACGCAATTCGGCGAACTGCGCGGCTGCATCGGATCTCTGCATGCGCACCGCTCCCTGCTCGACGATGTCAAAGGCAATGCCGTGTCCGCCGCCTTGCACGATCCGCGTTTTACACCGTTGAGCGCAGAAGAGTTCGACATCACCACGATCGAGGTTTCGCTGCTCTCGGCCACCCAGGCCATGGTTGTCCGGGACGAGGCAGATGCACTGGCGCAATTGCGTCCACAGGTGGATGGCATCGTGTTCGAGTACGGGCAATATCGCAGCACTTTCCTGCCGCAGGTGTGGGAGAACCTCGCACGACCCCGCGATTTTCTTGCAATGCTCAGACGCAAGGCCGGGCTGCCCGGCGATTTCTGGGCCGCAGAGGTAAAACTGTCGCGCTACACCGTGACCAAATGGAGCGAGTCCGAAAAGCATATCGCGGGGGACCCGAAGGAATACCAGAATGGATGAGCCTATCAGCATCGCCGAACGCTATCCTGCAAAATACTGGCACAGGCTGGATGACGGGCGCATCCAGTGCGACCTGTGCCCGCGCGACTGCAAGCTTCACGAAGGCCAGCGCGGCGCATGCTTCGTGCGCGGCCGCGTTGATGATGCGATGGTGCTGACCACCTATGGCCGCTCTTCGGGTTTCTGCGTCGACCCGATCGAGAAAAAGCCGCTCAACCATTTTTATCCCGGCAGCAGCATCCTGTCGTTCGGCACGGCGGGTTGCAACCTGGCCTGCAAATTCTGCCAGAACTGGGACATCTCCAAATCACGCAGCTTCGACAAGCTCGCCGACCAGGCCACGCCGGAAGCCATCGCGCGCCGCGCAGAAAAGCTGGGCTGCAAGAGCGTCGCGTTCACCTACAACGACCCGGTGATCTTCGCCGAATATGCGATGGATGTGGCCGATGCCTGTCACGAGCGCGGCATCAAGGCGGTGGCGGTCACCGCGGGCTACATGCACGACCAGCCGCGCCGCGATTTCTACGCGAAGATGGATGCCGCCAACGTTGACCTGAAAGCCTTCACCGATGAGTTCTATGTCAAACAGACCGGCTCGCACCTGCAACCGGTGCTGAACACGCTGAAATATCTGCGCCACGAAACCGGTGTGTGGCTGGAGATCACCACGCTGCTGATTCCCGGCCTCAACGATACAGCGCACGAGATCGGCAGGATGAGCGAATGGATCGCAAAAGAACTCGGCGTCGACGTGCCGCTGCACTTCACCGCATTCCATCCCGACTACAAGATGACCGGCATCCCCGCGACCCCGGCGAAAACGCTGACCGGCGCCCGGCAGATCGCCCATTCCGCCGGACTGCAGCATGTGTATACCGGCAACGTGCACGATGTAAGCGGAGGCACCACGCACTGTCCGGCGTGCCGGCATCCATTGATCGTGCGCGACTGGCACGCGATCCGCGACTACACGCTGGACGCGCAGGGCAACTGTCCGCAGTGCGGCGCGACACTGGCCGGACATTTTGAATAGTTCGACAAACAGTTCGGACGTCAGCGCATTCCAATTGTGATGGGAGGATAGACATGAGCACCGTGCATATTCCGGCGGGCAACGTCGAACTCGATGGCGAACTGCTGTTCCCGCCGTGCGCAAAGGGTGTGGCGGTGTTCGCCCAGTATCTGTAGCAGAATGCGGTTTTGCCGTTCGCGACGAGGTAACGAACCATAACCGGCGCAGAAAGACAATTCGCGTCGAATCACCGGAGATCTACAGATTGCCGCACATCCAAAGCTTCCCGCCGGTCGAGAATCCCGGCGCAACCATCCTGATCCTCGGCAGCATGCCGGGCAAGGAATCGCTGCGGGCAAGACAATATTATGCGCATCCACGCAACGCCTTCTGGACCATCATGGGTGACCTGTTCGGCGCAGCGCCGGCTTTGCCGTATGAAGCGCGAATTCAAATACTGAAATCCGCCGGCATCGCGCTCTGGGATGTACTCGCCTCATGCACCCGGCACACCAGCATGGATGCAGATATCGGGGCAGACTCGATCCGGGTCAACGATTTCGTGGCGTTCTTCGGGAGACACCCGGGCATCACGCAGGTTTTTTTCAACGGCACGCTGGCTGAATCCGTCTTCTGCAAGCATGTGCGACCTTGTCTCGAACCGAGGTTGCCGGATTGCCGACGCCTGCCGTCGACCAGCCCTGCCTATGCATCCATGCGGTACGAGCAAAAACTGGGCGCGTGGAAAGCAGTCCTGGAAGCATCCCCGCCCGGGATTAGACAAGCCCGGGAAGCAAAGCTCACGACACCAGTATTTTTCCGCTCGCCGCGTCAACCAAAACCTTTTTGATCGTATCCCCCCGCTTGATTTCGACCAGATAGGCGGAAATATCCGGCTTGCTCCCGGCCTGATTGCCGGACCAGCTCCCGTCAGCCCCAACTTCCGAGTAGGTTCTCACCAAAACAGCTCTTTCCCTGGAAAAAAGCTCGGCCTCGATTTCGCGTTTTCCACCGACAAAACCCATCGTCGCGGTCAAAGCGATGATCCCCGCGGCTCCCGGCAATATCTTAAATTTGCTCATGGTTCCTCCTGAATTAAATCTGTCCGTCAATTTTGATTTGCCCGGCGGGACAATCAAGCCGGCAATATTCTGGCCTGCGCCACAGAACTGCCAATACTCCCCGCCACGGAGCGTCCTTGCAAACATCAATGCGCTTGTTTGGCCATCGATGTGATACGCGGATAAGATGGCGCTCCCGGATCAAAGTTCTGTTAATAAAATTTCATCAAGTGAAGCGGCATCGCCTTGCAATGCAAACGCCCGGCCGAATTGCGATCCGGTCAAATCATAACCGCGGCAGGTTACATGAATATTAATTTGCGTCGGTCCGGCGGAAGAGGCCGGATGTTCAATGCGGCAGGATGGCAGGAAAAGGCTAGTTCGAGCCCGACTTGAGCAGCCCGATCACTTCCTGGTCGCTCACCTGCGGAAAGGACTGGTAGAACTGCCCCACCGCGTAAAACATTTCCGGTGCGCTCAGGCACACCACCTGATCGGCATAGGGTTCCACTTTCGCCAGCGTATCGGGAGGGGCAACCGGGACTGTACAGATCAGTTTTTTCGGGGATTTGGCGTGCAACGCGTGCAGTGCGGCGATCATCGTGGACCCTGTGGCCAGCCCATCGTCCACGACGATGACGATGCGCCCCGATGGATTGTGCGGCGGGCGTATCGGCGTATAGCTGGCGCGCCGCATCTTCACGGTCACGAAACATCTGTTGATTCCCCAGATGTCGCCCATCAGCCCGCAGGTCGGGTTATGCAAAAATAAATGCCAACTCGACCTACAATTGCTTGCGCTGGCGTCTCGCCTCGAACAGGCATATCCCCGCGCTGACCGAGACGTTCAAACTTTCCACGCTTCCCAGCATGGGGATACGCACAAGCTCGTCGCAGGTCTCGCGCGTCAGGCGGCGCAGGCCTTCTCCTTCCGCGCCCAGCACCCACGCAAGTGCGCCCCTGTGCTTGAAGCCGTTCAGATCCTGTTCGGCCTCGCCTGCCGCGCCGACCACCCAGATATCGCGCTCCCGCAACTCTCGCAAAGTGCGCGCAAGATTGGTGACAGTGATGTAGGGAACCGTTTCCGCAGCGCCGCAGGCGACTTTTTCTACCGTCGCGGTGATGCCGACTGCGCGGTCTTTCGGCGCGATCACCGCATGCACGCCGAACGCATCGGCGCTGCGCAGGCAGGCGCCCAGATTGTGCGGATCCTGCACCCCATCTAGCACCAGCAGCAACGGCGGTTCGCTGAGTGTGTCCAGCACATCATCCAGATGCTGCACGCGCTGCGCCGCATCGACGCGCGCCGCCACGCCCTGATGGCGCGCATTGCCCGCCATGCCGTCCAAGCGCGCCGCTTCTATCGGGATGATCCGCACACCGCTGGTTTCAGCGAGCTTGATCAGGTCGCGCATGCGCGGATCCTGGCGCTGCGCCTGCAGATAGACTTCGAGCACACCGTCCGGATTCTGGCGAATGCGCGAGGTCACGGCATGAAAGCCGTAGATCAGGCGCAAATCAGCCATGGTGCTTTTTTTCCCTGGTCTTGCCCTTGGCTGCGGTTTTTCCAGCCTTGCTTGAACGTTTCTTAGGTTCGTCACGGTGCCCGGCTCCCCCGAGTCCGGAGGCATCGATCAGCTCATGCAACACGAAGTCGATCTTGGTGCTTTCCATGTCCACCTTCACGACGCGCACTTGCACGCGGTCGCCAAGACGATAACGCTGGCCTGTGCGCTCGCCGAGCAACTGGTGTTTGGCGGCGTCGAACTGAAAATAATCCTTGCCGAGCTCGGAGATGTGCACCAGCCCTTCGACATACAGGTCGTCCAGGGACACGAACATGCCAAAGCCGGTGACCGACGAAACCGTCCCCGGAAACACGCTGCCCAGATGGTCGCGCATGTAAAAGCATTTCAACCAGGCTTCCACATCGCGCGTCGCATCGTCGGCGCGGCGCTCGGTCATCGAGCAATGCGCCCCCAGCTCGGCCCACTTCTGCGCGGGTGTGTATTTCTTCCCCTGCAGCACGGCCTTGATCGCGCGATGCACCAGCAGGTCCGGGTAGCGGCGTATCGGCGAGGTGAAATGAGTGTATGCGTCGTAGCCCAGGCCGAAGTGCCCGATATTTTCCGGCTCATACTTGGCCTGGCGCAGGGAGCGCAGCATCACGGTTTGCAGCAAACCGGCATCGGGGCGGCCTTTGATGCGCTTGAGCAGCTTTGAGTAATCGGCCGCCTGCGGATCGTCTTCACCGGTCAGCTGCAAACCGAATTCTTTCATGAATTCGCGCAACGATTCGAGTTTTTCCGGTGTGGGTCCCTGGTGGATGCGGTACAGCACGGTGTGCCCCTGTTCGTGAAGATATCCGGCCGCGCAGACGTTGGCCGCCAGCATGCATTCCTCGATCAGCTTGTGCGCGTCGTTGCGTACCACCGGCACGATCTTTTCGATCTTGCCCTGGTCGGTAAAGATCATCTGCGTCTCGACCGTCTCGAAATCGATCGCGCCGCGCTTCTCGCGCGCTTTTAACAGCTTTTGGAACAACTGATAGAGGTTTTGCAGGTGCGGCACGATAGCCGCGTTGCTCCTGGCCAGATCACCGTCCGGTTCGGCGAGCATTTCCGCGACCTGGGTATAGGTCAGCCGCGCCTGGGAATGCATCACCGATGGATAGAAGCGATATTTCTCGATATCACCGCTGCTATTGATATGCATGTCGCACACCATGCACAAACGGTCCACGTGCGGATTCAGCGAGCACAGGCCGTTGGACAATTCTTCCGGCAGCATCGGGATCACCCTGCGCGGGAAATATACGGAGTTGCCGCGCAGGATCGCCTCGCGATCAAGCGCGTCACCGGTCTGCACATAGTGGCTGACATCGGCAATCGCCACCACCAGCCGGTAGCCGCCCTTTTCCGGCGCGCAATACACCGCATCGTCGAAATCGCGCGCAGTCTCGCCGTCTATCGTGACCAGCGGCAGGCTGCGTATGTCCTCACGTCCCGCCCAATCGGCTGCGGCAACTGTTGGAGAGATCGCCTTGGCCTGACGTTCGGCATCCTTGGGAAACTCGTACGGCAGGTCGTGCTTGCGCAACGCGATCTCGATCTCCATGCCCGGATCGGCATAGTTGCCCAGCACTTCGACGATGCGGCCTATCGGCTGCGCGTGTTTGTCGGGATGCTGCATGATTTCCAGTATCACCACCTGCCCTACCTTGGCCGCACCCGACTGGCCGGGGGCGACCAGGATGTCCTGGGTGATTCGGCGGTTCTCCGCCACTACGAACTGGATGCCATGTTCCTCGTACAATCGGCCGACCACGCGGTTATTGGCGCGCTCCAGCACTTCGACGATCTTTCCCT
The DNA here is from genome assembly GCA_021851345.1 of Pseudomonadota bacterium. GTDB lineage: Bacteria > Pseudomonadota > Gammaproteobacteria > Burkholderiales > Gallionellaceae > Gallionella. The sequence continues at coordinate 3,617 of JAJZEQ010000167.1, read as the reverse complement.
CGGGACGCCCGCGCCGGTCCACGCCGCTCTGCCGCACCATCACCACGTCGCCGTGCAGCACCTGGTGCATTTCCTTCTCGCTGAGGAACATGTCGGGGCTGCCGTCCTCCGGGATCAGGAAGCCGAAACCATCCGGATGGCCCTGCACCTTGCCCTTGACCAGATCGAGTTTGTCGACCACGCAGATGTCGCGTTTGCGGTTGCGCATGATCTGCCCGTCGCGCTCCATCGCGCGCAGACGGCGCGAAAACAGGTCTTCTTCGTCCTTGTTGATCTGCAGCATTCCCAGCAGTTCTTCATCAGCCACAGGCGCACCCTGCTCGGTAAGTATCTGCAAAATGAATTCGCGGCTGGGCAGCGGTTGCTCGTATTGTTCGCGTTCGCGTTCCAGAAACGGGTCCTGCAGACGTATATTTTTTTTATCTTTCATCGCTTCGCGCCCCCTATCCAAAGCCCCCTCGCTATGCTCTCCCCCTGCGCAAGCGGGATAACCAGCGACTTGGCTGCGGTCGTTTGCAACTTAGTCGAATGGCTAGTTGTTTCACCCAGAAAGGGCAATCGTGGAAAACTTATTTTATTCATTGACAATGTATCCTTTAACAATTAAATTGCGCGCCTTCAGTAAAAAGCCCAGATGGCGGAATTGGTAGACGCGCACGGTTCAGGTCCGTGTGCCGCAAGGTGTGGAGGTTCGAGTCCTCTTCTGGGCACCATCCAAATACAGCAAAAGCCCCGTACCAATAGGTTCAGGGGCTTTTTTGTTGCCTTCTTGTCGCAATATTGACACACGGTTTGTCGCGGTTTGTATCGGTTTGGCGTTATCATGTGCGACAAATTTCCGACAAGAGTGCGACAACATGGCTAGCTTCCGTAAACGTGGTTTGACTTGGACAGCCGAGATACGGCGCAAAGGTGTATCGACTTCGGCAACATTCTCTACTAAGGCCGAGGCCGCTGCATGGGCCGCCAAAGAAGAGGCCGATATAATAGCAGGAAAGCGCGGGGATATTCCAAACAAGACATTTGGGGATCTATTGAGCAAGTATGCTGATGAGGTCAGCCCAACAAAAAGAGGAGAACGCTGGGAGCGGCTACGCATCGGACTGACTCTTCGAGATGAGATCGCTAAAGTCAATCTGCGGGTGATCGATGCGCGCGATGTGGCGGCATGGCGGGATCGGCGACTGGCTCAGGTATCACCAGCCAGCGTGAGGCGCGAATGGAACCTGCTGAGCAATGCCTGCACCATCGCTGTGAAGGAATGGAAGTGGCTGACCGAGAACCCGATGCGTGAAGTACGTAGGCCGCCACCTACTGAGGCGCGTGATCGGCGTATCTCACAGGATGAGATCGACCGGCTGATGTTGGTATTCGGGGATGATGTTGGAACTGTCACAGGGCGAGTTGGCAAGGCGTTTCTGTTTGCTATTGAAACAGCGATGCGTGCCGGTGAAATTGCCGGATTGACTTGGGACAATGTGAGGCTGGCGCAGCGCTATTGCAAAACGCAGGGGAAGACGGCAGCGGCGAAACGCGACGTGCCGCTATCGGATAAGGCGATCCAGATACTCAAAGAGATCGGCACCGAATCGGGCAGCGTCTTCAATATCAGCACTACGCAGATCGATGCGCTGTTTCGCAAGGTGAAAGCGAAGGCTGTAGTCGATGCGCTACACTTCCATGATTCGCGACATGAAGCCATCACCCGACTGGCCAAAAAGCTTGATGTGCTGGCACTAGCCAGAACAGTTGGGCATCGAGACCTGCGGCAGCTTATGATTTATTACAATGAAAGCGCAGAAGATATGGCTGGTCGGCTTTAGCTACGTCTAAAAGAACTTACGACTAGCTTAGGTGCGCTGGAGAAGTGCTGTAGTTGTACTAGGTTTTCTGTGCCGGTGTAGTCGCTGACTTAGACGTGCTGGAGACGTGCTGGAGACGTGCTGAGGATGCTCTAGCTGTGCTGGCGAACTCTTGCCTGGCTTTACAGGAAACCATTTCTCGATCTCCCTCAAACTCTTGGTTCCGAAATTGCGGATGCCAAAGAGCTCGTTTCTTCGATAAATGTCGACAACTTTCTCTACTGTCGCCAACCCCTCCCTACGGAGAAGGCGAAACGTTCTCGGGGTAAGCTTGACGAACGGGTCAATGCTTTCGTGTATTCGTTTGTCTCGGTGGAATCGCTCTATTCTATCTTTGACATTGTCACCCGACATTCGAAACGCACGACCGATGGCAGCATAGGACTGGCCTGCGTCCCAAGCCGCGACGATTTCCTGATCCCGTTTGCGGCGAGCCTCACGCTCCTTCGTTATTTGATCGCACAGATCAGACATGGCTGCGACTTCCCCAAGCACTCCAAGTTAGACAAACTCAAAAAAATAATCATAATTATTTCGTGAAGTGTCTGCCCATCATCGACACCACGTTCGAGCCTTGATACTCCTGGTGAGTCGCTGTCAGCTCAACGGAGCGTTTAATCAGATCGCCAAACGATCCTGGCATTTGCTCTTCGGCAACAAGCTCGGCGATGTCATTGCGCATGTATCCCGGCAGTTGACCAATGGCGGACGCCATCCGTTCGGGACGATTTAGTCCGTCGATAGCTTCTTGTTCTTCCATGTGCACTCCGTGTTGTGTGCTGAGTTGAATGCGGCTTGCTATGTAAGGATTTTACACCAGCTTGTTGGAGCGATAAACAGGAGGTTGTTTTTTAAGATTAATATAGCGTTTTTGGTCTCATCGCTCTTTTAAGCCAGACTTAAACACAAAAAGTAGCATTCCTGATAATAAGAGTTATCAGGAATGCTGCTTGTGAAATTGGCGGTGGGTTTGCGGTGGAATAACAACTACACCTGCATTTGTAGCCCAACTCGACGCGATTGCTCGAAGCAGCCACTGGTCACAGACAAGTCCCGACCCTTAGTCGTCATCGCATAATTCGTAGGAGAAAATAATTCCTCACATTATCGAGTAAGATGCGTTGGCATTGAAAGAATTGCCAATCTCCTGCCTCCGCCCAAGCCCATCACCCTCAAGGAGAGGCTCTCAACCCTTGGCGTACGATTTTTCCGACTTCCGAGACGACCCCTGTCAGCGTAATAGCAATTGCAGCACCCCAACAATAAAAAAATTGATGCCGCCCTGCTCGGTAAAATCGTACTCGCCCGCTTTCTGGAGTTGCCGCTGCGGGCTGTCGACCGTCTCGTGACCCAGGCGGAGTCTTCCACCGGGTTTGCCGCCCTGCGCCCCTGGGTGACCGTGGGTCAATTGGAAGGCGCGCAGGTGGCATATGATGTGGCCGACACCCATCAAACCCTAGCCTCCCCGGTTCTGGGGGAGATTCGCGATATGAAAAACTTGTATCCCGGCACCGGGGCGAACCGGGGTCTGATGTTCCTCTACCACCGCGACAGCTACGCGCGGGAATACCGGTTCGATGAAGAGGGCGTGAACCATCTGATGTCCAAGCCGGATTTCCCGGCAGAACTGGCGGGCATATTGCGCAGGTTGCGCCTCATCAACACCCGGAACCGGCTCACCCACGCGCTGATGCAGGCAGTACTGGCATCGCAAGCGGCGTATCTGCGTTCCGGACAGGCCTTGGCGCTCCTACC
>JAJZEQ010000093.1 GCA_021851345.1 Pseudomonadota bacterium | reverse complement strand
AGTATCGCCACCGAGTATAATGCGCGCCTCAGGACGCGTTACCAGCAGGAGAACCCGGATATTTCAAATACCCATGATGTTCGCAAACATTAAAGAAGACATTGCCAGCGTATTTGCCCGCGACCCTGCCGCGCGCAGCACGTTTGAAGTGCTGACCTGCTATCCGGGTTTGCATGCGCGCATCATGCACCGCATGTCGAACACCTTGTGGCACGCCAACCTGAAATGGCTGGCGCGCTTCCTGTCGCATGTCGCGCGCTGGTTTACCGGCGTCGAGATCCACCCCGGCGCAACCATAGGCCGGCGCTTCTTCATCGACCACGGCATGGGCGTCGTGATCGGCGAGACCGCCGAGATCGGTGATGACGTGACCCTCTACCATGGCGTGACGCTGGGCGGAACCTCATGGAAGGAAGGCAAGCGCCATCCCACGCTGGGCAACGGCGTGGTGGTCGGGGCGGGCGCCAAGATACTCGGCCCGATTTCGATAGGCGATGGCGCAAAGATCGGTTCAAATGCGGTGGTGGTCAAGGATGTTCCTGCCGGGGCAACAGCAGCCGGCATTCCGGCGCGCATTCTGGACGAAGAGAAAAAGGCCAAGCCCGGTTTCAATGCCTACGGGATAGGCAACGACCAGAACGACCCTGTCAACAAGGCGTTGCACGGACTGATCGGGCATAGCGTGACGGTGGATCAGCGCATCGATTTCATCCTGCAGCAACTCGAAAAGTTGGGCGTGCCCGTGGCGGATGAGCATGCCACTGCGGACAAATTTGACCCCAATCATTTGAACAAGATAGTTGACTGAAATATTCGGGTATTGTATTGTCCGTCCGTGGAATTTACGGTGGGCCGGTGGCAATCTCTACCGGCAGAAATCCCAACTAACGATCAGGCCAATTACCAGGAGGTGATATGCGGTTAACTACTAAGGGGCGTTTTGCCGTGACTGCGATGGTCGACTTGGCGATGCGGGGTGGCAAAGCCCCGGTGACTCTTGCGGCGATCAGCGAGCGGCAAAAGATTTCGCTCTCATATCTGGAACAGTTGTTCGGCAAATTGCGCAGAAACCGCATTGTCGAAAGCGTGCGCGGGCCGGGCGGAGGGTACTATCTGGCGCGCCCCGGCAGCAAGATATCCATCGCAGAGATTGTGATAGCGGTGGATGAACCCCTGGATGCGACCAAGTGCGGCGGCAAGGGCAACTGCGACGGCGAAAACCAGCAATGCATCACCCATGATTTGTGGATGGGCTTGAACGCAAAAATATACAGTTATCTGGAAGATATCTCTTTGCAGCAACTGGTCGACTGCAACAGCAATCGCAACCCCGATTTACCGCAGGTCATGCTACAAAAAATCATCAAGCCGTCCACTGTTTCGGCCTGATGTTTCGCCGGCGTAGCCCGGTTGCTGCCGGGTGACGCATGGCGGCGATACAGTTTCCCGCGCATTAAAAATCTTGTCATGCCTGCTATCATTCCCCGGTGTTCAACCTGGGGTATGATGCCGCGGAATTTGCGCATGTGGCGCTGTACCGGTGGAAGCGAATCCAAAATTTTTATGCAGGAAAATCAAACGATGATATGCAAATTATGGCAAGGCGTCTCCAATCGTTGGCTATATCTGGCAGGCGCGCTTTTCTGCTCGGGCCTGATGGGGTTTGCGCTGTTCCTGCAGTACATCAAACACCAGGATCCGTGCCCGTTGTGCATGGTGCAGCGGGTGATTTTCATCGCGCTATTGGCAGTGTTCGCGCTCGCCGCGCTGCACGGCCCGAAACGAATAGGGGAGCGCGTCTATTCCGCGCTGGTCGTGTTGCTGTCGCTGACCGGTGTGGGAGTCGCGTCGCGCCACATCTGGATACAGCACCTGCCCAAAGACCAGGTGCCGGCCTGCGGCCCGGGGCTGGATTACATGCTGGATACGATGCCGATGTCCCGCGTGTTGAAGGAACTGATGCACGGTTCCGGCGAGTGCGCGGAAAAGGGCTGGACTTTTCTCACCCTCGGCATCCCCGAATGGTCGCTGATCTGTTATATCGCGCTGGGCGTGTGGGCGGTGCTGATCGCAGTTCGTCGGAAAAGCTGACGCCGGCATAATTGACCAGCATCACTGATTCGATATCCCGGAATTGTTTTCGCATAATTCACAACCATGAAAATCCCCAGCCCTGCAAATCAAGGCAACCCTCTCCCCGTCATGCGACTGTGGCGCACATCCCGATCCGCGCCCCTGTCTTCCTGAAGTAATTCCATGCAATGCGCGCGGGTCTGATTGTGATTGTTCAGGCCCGGTCAGCTCGGGTCTTGCACAAGACCCGCGATATTTGCCCGTGATATTTGCCCTCGATATTTGAAGGACCCCACATGCCTACTGCAGCACACTATATTTTTTCCCCGCGTCAAAAAATAGCCGGCATCGGCTTCGCGCTGGTCGCGGCAATCGGTTTTTCCGCCAAGGCGGTGATGGTCAAGCTGGCTTATATCGATGCGGTGGATCCGATCACATTGTTGGCGTTGCGCATGGCATTTTCAGTGCCGTTTTTCCTGGTCGTTGCGGCAAGGGAAAACCGGAACAAACACCACGATGCGATTACAACCAGAGACAAGTTGGCCGTGCTCGGATTGGGCCTGGTCGGCTACTACCTGGCCAGCTATCTTGATTTTCTGGGCTTGCAATACATCAGTGCGGGTCTGGAGAGGCTGATCCTGTTTTTGTATCCGACCATGGTCGTGCTGATTTCCGCGCTGGTCTTCAGGCACGGGGTCGGGCGCACCGTCCTGCTTGCGCTGGCGCTCAGCTATGCAGGCATCGCACTGGTTTTTCTGCACGACATGCATGTCGCGCAGCATGACGCGCCGCTGGGTTCGATACTGGTTTTTGGCAGCGCACTGGCTTACGCGGTGTATCTGGTGGGTGCGGGGCACACCATCGCCAGGATAGGCGCGACGCGGTTCACCGCCTATGTGATGTCGGTGGCCAGCGCCGCGTGTTTGCTGCAGTTCGCGGCCACACATGCGGTCGCCGACTTGGATCTTCCTCTCAGGGTATATGGATTGAGTATTGCGATGGCGGTGTTTTCCACGGTGTTGCCGGCATTCCTGCTGGCTGCGGCGATGCGGCGCATCGGTTCCATGCACACCTCGATGATAGGCTCGATCGGCCCGGTCTCCACCATTTATCTTGCTTACGTGTTCCTCGGCGAACAATTGTCACTGGTGCAGATGATAGGCTCGATACTGGTATTGGCCGGTGTGCTGATGATCAGCCTGAAAAAACACTCCGGGAACTGAGTCCGCCGCACAGCACTTCTGCCGTCCGCCGCGCCGGTGATTTTGTCCGGAGTCAAAAGCAGGACGCCTCCAGTCCGCGAAATTTGCAGCATGCAGTTCCATGCAGGTTGCGGGCTTATCGCGGCCGGCTCTGGCGCTCAATGCTTGAACTTGTCCTGCAGGTCCTGGCCGGTTTTTTCCAGTGCATGCCCGCCTTTTTCCAGTGTTTCCCCGGTGACATCCTTGATTTTCTGGTTCAGCGATTTGGTATTGAACGGGTTTGAATAAAAGGGCACATCGCGCCCGATGTTCACGCCGAACCACAACCCGAGTGCACCGCCGAGAACCAAGCTTAACAATACTGCTTTAAGTTGTTTCATTTGTTTCTCCATGGATTCATAAATGGTGTCCGATAAAATGCATGCTTCGCCGTGATCAGGCGCGCGCCGCAAAATTCCGGCACGACAGGATTATAGGGCATGCAGGCTGGGGGAGCGCAATGCGGGCCGGCCTATGCCGGGATCGCGTTTGTTTTCGAATTTGAAATGCAGATAAATGACGGCACTCAGTATCGCGGCAAAGAAGCACCACACGGAAAAAAGGCGACGGTGTAGAACCGGTAGGCCGCGATAAAAAGCAGCAATGCCAGGGCGCCAAAGATATTGATTGCCTTGTGACCCGAAAAGAGCGGTGCGACACATGTTGCCGCCAGGCAGAATTCCAGAACCGGCGGCTCCCTGACATGGGGTAAAACATAAACCATGTGTTGATGAACTTCGGAAGTCAAAGGAAACCTGACGATAAAGTAAGGGAGGTACAGTCCGACCGCGATCCCTGTGATCTGGAATACTGATAGCGCCCCCTTGCGCCAGGCTATGTTTTCCATCAAGCCGATTGAAAATGGCCGCATACAGCGGCCATCGTTGTCATGCTGATGATTCAAGCTTACTTGTTTGCATCCTTGATGATTTCTTTTGCATCACCATAGGACTTTTCGGCATTTCCGGTAATCTGTTTACCCAGTCCTTTGACCTGCTGCTCTTTGCTGCCAACCAGCTTTCCAACCTCTTCCTGAACCTTGCCGGCGGCGTTTTTTAAAGATCCTTTGACTTGATTCTTGTTCATATACGATTCCCTCATCAAAAAAATTAACAGGATTTTCCTGTGAAAGATACAGAGTGAACTTGATGTTGCCACAGGTCTGTGTGGTAACGTACAAAAGTATCGATCAAACCGAGATTTTGCTTGATAAGCGCTGTGACGGAGCATGCGCGAAATCATGCGGATACGCGGCCATTAACGGTCGAAGATCACATCAGCCACCGTCTTTTCATCAAGAGGTAGGAAAGAAAAAACATTACCGATCCCAAAAGAAGCAAATACACCCAGTCAAAAGTCATGTCTGCCAACCTGCCGCCTTCAAGCAGTATGGATTGGAGAGGCTCATACAGCTGGTAGGACGGCAGCAAAGGGGCGATGGAGGTCAATTTCTGCGAGACATCGGACATCGCGGAAGGGAGCAGGTGCGGCAAATAGAAGATCACGCCCAGCGTCCTGGCGCTGGCCTGGCTGCGGCACAGAAACCCCAGAAATATCCCGTAGGCGCTGAAGCAATAACTGCCCGCGACGATAAAGGCGATATAGCCTGGCAGGTGCACCGGGCCGAACCCACCCAGCAGATGCAGGAACAATACCGCCGTGATGATCAGCACCATACCCAGGATCAATTTGGCGATCAGCCACTGGGCTTCGTGTATCGGGGTCTGGAGCAGCGCGATCAGCAGCTTCTTTTCCTTTTCCTCGGCAACCTGCGCCGGTAGGATGATGAAGCCGATGAGCAGGACCAGCATCAATATCCAGGTGGGCAAGGTCTCCCGTTGCACGCCACCCTGGTGCAGTGATCTGATGTCGGTGATCCAGTCCGGGTTATTTCCTTCCGCCGTTTTTTGCAACGCAGAGAAATCCTGCACGATCGCGATCGTGCGCAGCGCATCCTTTTTCAACACCAGCAGTGCCAAGCCGCCGGGTGTTCTTTGATCCCCGGCCAGCATCCCGTCTATCTTGTGCTCCTTCAGCAGGCGCACACCCTCTGCCTCGTTCTGTACCCAGGCCACCTCGACGAGTTTATCGGCTGCGTTGACGTTGCCGGTGATTCCGGATGGATAGGCATGACCTTGCACCAGACCAATCCTGACTCTGCCTGCTTCTGTGCGGGTACCGTCCACCAGATCCAGGGAAACGAACACGAACAGAGGAATGAACAGAATCAGGAAGAATGTCTTGTTCCTGAATGCGATGGCCAGATCGTTGAATGCGAGTACCAGAATATTTTTCATCATCATGCGTACAGCTTTTCATGGATATCGGATTGAAAATATTCATCGGGGTATCCGTCGAAGACCAGGCTGCCTTGGTGCAGCACCATGATGCGCGTGGCAAGGCTTTTTATCTCTTCGGGCCGATGGGAAGTAAACAGGATCGTCTTCCCGGCGCCGTGCATGGCTCGCAGCAGCCGGTAGATCTCCCGTGTCATCTCGAAGTCCAGGCCCGATGTGGGCTCGTCCAACAGCAGCACTGGCGGATCCGCCAGCAGTGCGCGCCCGATGTTCACCCTTTGCTTCAGGCCTTTTGACAGCGACTGTACCTTGCACATCCGGAATGACACCAGATCGAACTCGCCCAGGATCTCTTCCACACGCGTCAAGGGGGTCTGGGAGAGCGCGGCGAACAGTTTGAGATTGTATTCAACGGAGAAAAAGTCGAAGAGATTGGGCTCCTCTGGAATGAACCCCACTTTCCTGACAACAGCGATCCGATTCTTCAGGTCTATCCCGTCTATCGTGGCGGTGCCGCCGTCCGGAACGATCCAGTTGGCCAGCATCTTCAGGAGTGTGGACTTGCCGGCGCCGTTATGGCCGATGATTGCGATCAACTCTCCCTTGCTCACTTCAAAGCTGATCGGCGCCAGCCCCCGCTTTTGATCATAGAGCTTGGCAAGATTCAGGATCTCGATTTGCATAAGTTATCGCTCTGTCGTTAAATGAATTTCAGGCGCAACAGAACCAGACTTGGCAGCCTGGTACAAAAGTTGTTGTGATCGCGCTGATGGGTTGGCGGAACATACCGGCGGCATTCCCCGTCACAATTCAGAGACCTTCCCAGCATGGCCGGTTAACCAGCTATGCAGGGATACGGTGAGCGTTACAACAACTCGATGATCACTATCACGAGAATGATAACTATCAATAGACTTATCATGATGACCTCCTTGGTAATAGGGCGAGATGATGAAACCCCCCGGGTTAAATTCGGTTGCCTTCACGGCGCCAGATGCGCATTCTGAACTTTACAAGCCCTGGTCTCCGTGCGTTACCGTACCAAGCATAAAAATATTTTTCCGGATTTTGTAATTCGTCGGCATCCTCGGGTAACTAGTTGATGCGGAGCCCTTTAATTCCCGGGCATCCGTGGTCCCCGGATGTTTCCACCAGTTAAAAATCCCGAAGCTCAAGCAACTTTGGGGTGGCCATGAATAACTATATGTGGCTGCGGTGTGCCAGAAAGCGGATAGCCAAGGCTGCAATCATCAACCGGAAGGAAGCACGGCGACATTGAGTGGCCGTATAATCGCGCCAGCAGTGCAAGTTGCCACGGGCATGAAATCCAAGGAGAGCTGAAAAATGATATCGACGATACACAGACAACAGGGGGGTGCCCTTGTAACCCAGGTGATTCTGATTCTGGCCGTGGCGGGTCTGTTGTTCGCCGCCTATATCTGGGCCATGCTGAACTGGAGCTACTCCAGCGGAGAGCGTGCCGGCTGGCTGCAGAAGCTGTCCGACAAGGGCTATGTGTGCAAGACATGGGAAGGAGAAATGGCCCTGGTTTCGCTGCCCGGCTCGATGCCGGAGAAGTTTATCTTCACGGTGCGTGACAAGCAAACGGCGGAGAAGCTCAACGCTGTGATGGGCAAGCGCGTATCGCTACACTATGAGCAGCACATCTGGCTTCCCACGTCCTGCTTCGGGGAAACCGAATATTTCGTGACGGACGTGAAAGTCATCGAAGAGACCCCGGCGCCGCTGATCGTTCCGGGCAACACCGCCCCGCAGCCCCGGCAACAGCCGCAACCGCACAACTGAATGGGTACATGATCCCCGCAGGCCGCCGAAATGAAGTGACTACTGCCGGAATTTTTTCCCGGATTTTGCATTTCGTCGGCACCCTTGGATAAATAGTTGCTGCGGAGCGCTTTTTATCTCGTTTCGTCACTCAATATGGCTGCTTATGGAGGTTTTCATATTTGATGACAGTGACACATCTTTCGGAATGCAGTCAGGGGAAATTAAAAAACTGGCACATCATTCCCGCGAATTCGGTGAATCCGGAATGCCCCGTCATTGCAACAAGGCTCTAGCTGCGAGCGAAGCGCGGCAGAGGCGTAGCCGACGTGGCAATCCAGATGGTTTAAAAAATGCATCCTGGTCTTGCTGGATTGCTTCACTTCGTTCGCAATGACGGCAACGGTGTTGTTAATTATGGAAGTATCAATAGTCAGGGTAATAAAAGCGGGTTATTTTTCGCTGCAGGACCCTTTTAAAACTATCCACTCATCCTGGGCCAGAATAGGTGTTATCTCCTGATTATTGAACTTTGCCACCATTTCTGAACGCAAATTGTTTGCAGGGTGATCAGAAAGAAAAGCAGGCATGGATCCAGATTTTTCCATGCGCTCAAAAAAATGCTTGAATGCTTGATTATCCACGTGGGCTATTTGCAAGCGTCTGAGTCCTTCTTCATCCGCCTGAACTTCCTGGGAACGGGTGAAATTCATGTTCAAAAAATACTGTGTCCAGTCAACGGTTGATGAATGCCCTCCGAACATCATATTGATCCCCTCGGCGGTTAGCATATGGGCAATGGTTCCTTCCATGATATGGCGGTGTTGTACATGCCCGATTTCATGCGCCAGCACTCCGGCAACCTCTTCCGGTGATTCGGCTTGTTTAAGCAGTCCTGAATTGATCGAGATCTTGCCGCCCAACGCAGCATAGGCATTTACAACCGGATTCTTGACGATCTGCACTTCAATGGAAAATGCTGAATCGCCAGAATCGACGGGGTAAATTCGTTTGATCAACCGTTGCAGCAACTCGTGCGCCTGCGGGCTGTAATGACACTCTTCCTTTGAAGAACCGAAATCGAGTGCATAGGAGATTCTCTTTTCCCAACTCCAGGGTATGACATGCGCCAAAGGAGAAAGACCCAGTGCAAAAACCACACCCAACGCAATGGCAGCTATAAGCCACATCAGGCCTTTTGTCTTGGACGGGGAATCACTCATCAATGACGCTTTGCCATTAAAACAACAATATAAAACACCACGATGACAATCGTAATAATGATCGACATGGGTCCCCGCTGAGTTTTGCTGGACGATGCCATCCGTGACTTATCCAGGGAAATATTGCCACCCTGGGTATCATCTACAAAAGTTTCCCGGTCCTGGATGATTGCTTGCGGCGGCAGAGTGTCACTTCGCGTAGTAATGCCTGCTACTTTTTTTACCGCAGTGCCGATCACCATGAACTCAACCAGACCACCCCCGAGGTTATAGACTCGCGTTTTAACCCCAACGACTTCATCGGCACCGCATTTCTCCGCATCTTCCTCGATGCGTTCCAGGGCCTTTTCCCGCGCCTCATATAGCAGTTCAGTCAGGCTCTCTATTTGTCCGCCGACAAGACTTTTTAGTGATGAAGTGATGCCCGATGCCAACCCCAAAGAATAAACCGATACACCCATCACAAGCCTGATTGGAAGATAGCCGATATTGACCAGATTCCAGAGCTCTTCATTGGTCATATCGCTGGTGACAGGATCACTAAAATAACCATTCAACGCCGGGTGGGTTGAGGCTGTTCCTATCATCATCATTTCCTGCGTACCCATAAACGGCATGATGGTGGTTTCAATGCCGATAACCGCATTGGCCTTGGCCGATTTTGCCTCATCTTTTATTCTGGTGAGAGCCAGGTGCCTGGTGCGGTCAAAGATTTGCGTGTATTGCGGGACTTCGCCCCTCTTTAAACCACGGAAGGCCCCTTTGATATTTCCGCCCACGCCAATGGAATACGCCACATTCCCGAACACAAAGCTGTGCGGGGTAAATCCGGAATCCATCTGACAATAGAGAGACTGGGCATTTGCGGATGTCGAAAACGACAGCCTATCAGATGTCTCCGCAGCAGATTGATGTATGGTTGATCCAAGCGCAATAAATTCAAGATTGCCGCCATGATTGATCAAATCGAAAGTAACGCCTGCCAATCCGACGCCGTTATAGCGACGGGCTTCTTCCATCATGCGGTTATAGGCATTGGTACGGCCATCATGAACGAGCTTGGTTATTTCTTCGATTTCGCCACCGGCCAAATTGGAAAGCCCGGCTCCTATCCCCTTAAAAACGCCCAGAGCCAACACATTGTTGCCAAGGCAAAGTTGACCGGCATTCAGGCCAAGTTTATTTAAGCAATAGATTTCATTCCCGGAAAAACCTGTGACCTTGCGGTGTTCTTTGATGTTCATTTGAAGTCCCCTGTTGATGGCTTTGAATGGCAGCGTACCTTTGTCGTCACTCCGGACATTGGGGGTGACAAAACCTTGGTGGATGCCGGTATTCCGGTGAGTTCCTTGAATGCGGCACGGGCAGCGTCGAGTCGTGTTTGTGCCGCTTCCGGGGATGATCCACCTTCTCTGATCCGGTTAAGAATCGAAGTGTAAGCTGCCCGGATCTCGATAGCAGAGGCGCCGGGGGCTACACCGAGTACTTCACGCGGATTCTGAGGCTCCATCACTTCATCCCCAAATTATTGGTAGCTCTCAAGATGCTTCCGTGGGAACCAACGGTACGAAATCAAGGTACCACAGTCAAATTATTTTATAGGGGTTGCCCGCGCGTGATCATTTTCCGCTGACCCCGTTGCTCGTCTTGGTTGGCTGGGGCTGGAATACCCGGTCCAGGACCGACCGGTACGGGAACGCGGCGCCGGGATCCACCTTGCGCCGCTGCGTTCTGTCGCAGGACAGCCGCGCGTGGTCGAGATCGGAGTGGCGCTTGATGCCATCGCGCGTGATGCCGCGGCGCTGCTTGATGTCGCGGAGCAACTTCACCAGCGACGTTAGCTGTGCTTTTGGAAACGGGTCGAGCCCGTCCCCGTCGTTGATCAGCTCGATGGCGATGGACTGGCCGCTGTAGTGGAAGACGTGGTTCGCCACCTGGTCTTCGGGCACGCTGGCGCGCACCGTCCCGTCCCGGTCTATCATGTAGTGGATGCCGAGTTTGGGATCGGCTTCTATGCGTTGCATGTTTTTCGCGAGGGTGCCGGCCTTTACCCAGACGGGCTTGCCAGTCACGGCATCACAGGTGGGACCGCCCGTCGAATGGATCACGACCATGTCGATGGCTTGCGTGCGGGGGTGGCCGGTGCGGCGCGCCTCGGCATCATTGGCCGTGACGGCGAGCGTCGCCGCGACCAGCCCGATCACGGCGGATATCCTGCCGATGTTGCGGACTGCGCGCGGTGCTGCCGGACGGGTCATGGGCGTTTGTGCATTGCCGGGACGAATAATTCCGGATCGACCATTGCACCGTTCAGCATGACGCTCCAGTGCAGGTGCGGGCCCGTGGCGCGCCCTGTCATTCCGGAAAGCCCGATGCGCTGGCCTTTGCGCACCGCTTCGCCGGCTTTCACGTCGATCCGGTCAAGGTGGCAATACATCGTGATCAGCCCGTTGCCGTGGTCGACGAAGACCGTCCTGCCGTTGAAAAAATAGTCATCGACCGCCAGCACCCGGCCATGCGCGCTCGCCTTGACCGGCGTGCCGCGCGCGACCGCCACATCGAGGCCGGCATGTGGGGCGCGCGGCTCCCCGTTGAAGAAACGGCGCAGGCCGAAATGGCTGGACAGTTCCCCCCGGACAGGCAGGATGAAAGCCAGGTCGGTATTTTGCGCGGGGCGCCAGTGGTGTTTCAGTTTCGTTATGACCGCGAGCTCGCGGGCGGCGCGTGCCTCGTCTGCAGCGGACAGTTCAACCTTGCCCTTGTCTGCAAGGGTGATGTGCTGCTCGGGATAAATTTTTGTGTTGACCACGAAGTCCCGTGCTTGCGTCACGCCGCCGATCTTGACACGCAGCTGGTGCGGACCCGGCGTTGTGTCAAGCGGCAGGCCGACCACCGCGTACCATCGCCCGTGGTCTGATGTAACGAGAACAGGCTGGTCGCCCAACCAGGTTTGCGGTGTATCGGCGCCGGTTATAACGCTGCCGAGCGGAATGACCGCAACGCCGCCTGGCACATTGGACGATAGCGGGAGACTTGCATGTGCAAGCAGGGGAAATGCCCAAATCAACAGGCCAAAGCGGAAGCAGATTCGGAACGAGGTGGCAGTAAGCGTATGCATGGTTCCTTCACGGACCTCAATTCTTTTCATAAAATCACGGGCTCAGTCCCGGTGGTTACTGATTTCGTATGGGCAGGGCGGAAGCTCAGAGCTTTGGAAACCGTATGCGACTGACCATAAGTGAGCCGGAAGCCGCGAACATCAGAACGAGCGGATGAAGCGTGAAGCCGGCCAGCACGACCTTCCCGAACCAGAGAGACTCGCCCAGTGCGCCCTGTGATTTTATGAAAAGAATTGAG
>JAJZEQ010000091.1 GCA_021851345.1 Pseudomonadota bacterium | reverse complement strand
TAGGCACTAAGCCACGGGTCGCCCTGCGTCTCGGCCAGCAGGATGCCGTCGGTCATGAACTTCACCAGCGTGCGTTCGGACACCTGGTCGGTGAAGCGCACCTGGAAACCCACCTGCTCGCCCAGCGGCGTGCCCAGTTCCTCGGCCACCCGCCGCGCCACCGAGCGCGCCGCCAGCCGGCGCGGCTGGGTGCAGCCGATCATGCCCGCCTCGCCGCGGCCCGCGGCCAGGCACAGCTTGGGCAGCTGGGTGGTCTTGCCCGAGCCGGTCTCGCCGGCGATCACCACCACCTGGTGCTGGCGGATCAGCGCCACGATCTCCTCGGCGCGGGCGGTGATCGGCAGCGACTCGTCCAGTCGGATCGCCGGCTTGGCCGCGCCGCGCGCGCGGCGGCGGGCGGCGGAGGTCTCGATATCCGCCGCCAGCGCCGCCAGCCGGCGTGCGTCCGGCTGCAAGCCCAGTCCACCCCAGCGGCCGAGCAGGCGGCCGAAGTCGCGGCTGGAGACGTGTTCCAGCGCCTGGCGCAGGTCGCGCAGGCGCGCATCGATGGCGGAGTCGGGGGCGGGCATCGGGCTGTCGTTCATCGGGCCGCCCATGATAGCCGCTGGCTATGGCCCGCATCGGCAGGATTCATTTCCGCGCGGCACGGCTTCACGCTGATGCTGCGCTCGCTGCCGAGGCAGGCGCGTACCTTGTGCGCGAAGGCTCCAGGTGGGATCGACTTCAGCCGCGATGCCTTTGCCTTGATGACACATCAGAACAAGAGCATCGCGACTGAAGTCGCTCCCACAAAGAAGGCGAAAGCATGCGCACACTAAGGTGCATCTGCGTCAAGCGGGCCGTATCTGCTGGAACCCACCCCGTGTGTCGATGCCCGTTCCCCGCGTGACCGACGCGGGGAGAGATTCAGATCCTCCGACGCATAGGCCATCGCATTTGCCACGACATCACCGGGGAACCCCATTCGCTCCAACAACTTGATGGCGTTGCGGTCAGTGGCCGCACCTCGCCGCAGCTTGTAATCGAAAAACCCCTCGACCTCAGGCTCTTCCTGAAAGTGATAGAGCTCGTAGCGATTGACCAGGCAATCCTGGAGCTCGACATCATGTGTGGTGACAAGGACCAGAGCGTTCCTGCAGAGGACTTCCAAAACCGCCCTCGCGGCAGCAATTCGTTCAAGAGTGTTGGTTCCGTTGAAAAGTTCGTCAATCACGAACACGGTGAATTCGCCCTGGCGGCCCTTGTCGATGAATGAGTGAATCGTCTCGATTTCCGAGAAATAATGACTTTTGCCAGATTCCACGGAATGGTCACCCCGAATCGATGCCATCACGCTCGCTCGCGGAATAATGGCTTTCGAGGCCAGACAGAATCCCATGGTTCGTGCAAACAGGATGTTTATGCCAAGCATCTTGATGAACGTGGTCTTGCCGGCCATGTTCGATCCCGTGATCAGGGCAGATCGTTTCTCCAGACAGATGGAGTTGTCGACCGGATGGGCGAGCAGTGGATGATACCCATCGCTGATGTTCAGCAGCAGGCTGTCCACGATGACCGGTTGGCAATGACCTGGGGCGCTATCAAGGTAGGAGGCAATCGCAATGGCTGCATCGAGCGAGCCGATGGCTTCAAAGGTTGCCACCAACTTGGATCGCAGCTGAAAAAAACGATCAGCTGCGTGAACGAAGGCAATCAACTCGGTCAGGAACGCCAGATTGAACCACACGGAAAACATCTCAATGTTTCGCGATTTCATCATGGCGAACCATCGCAGCGCCTTGCGCATCTCAGCGCGATTCGCCGTTTCCTCGGCAAGTCGATTCAACTGCGGAAGCGACGGATGACGCTTGTGCATCAACGCGAGTCGATCCGCCAGCTTCATCATCTGAATACAGCTCGCCAGCGTCTCGATTGCGCGATGAACACGCCAGTAGGTACGCCACAGGATGACGACATTTACCGCAATGATCGCCAACCAGATCCAGATGGACCATGACAGCGCGATCACGGCGATCAGCACCGCGAATGATGTCAAACCCCACAGCAGCAACAGGGCCTGGAGTTTCAGCGTATCCGGGGCATCGTCAAATATCAGCCCGGCGATATTGGCATGGGATTCATGCTGCAGGGCTGCCAGCTTCAGCTGGATTTCCTCCCGCAACGATGCGTTGGATCGAAGCTCATCATAGACCGCGTATTTTTCCGCCAGCTCATTGGGCTCTTCGACATATTCGCGAAGTGTCCGATAGAGCAACTGACTTCCCAGCGGCGTTACCGTCGAATCAAGGCGTGAAAATATCGTGGGAAACTCAAGGTCCGCCCAAGTCCTGTCGTCAACGCAGTTCCCGGAAAATTCATGGCGAACAAGGTCGAAGTAGAGGCTTTCGCGCCAGCTGTCCTTGGAACCCTGTCTTCCCCATTGGGCGCGTAGCCCTGCCAATAGCTTGCGGTGCGGCAAGCATGCATCCATGAGCCATGCAGAAAACTCTTTCAGGAGATATTTCATCCACACGAATAGATTCCTGATCTCGGGGTTGGCGTCTGCAGGCATCGGACTCCGGATAGTAATGCGAGACTGATTTGGATCGAACTTCTCGAATCAGCCTGATCGCCCGCATCGACATCAATGATTGCGCGGCTCACGCCGCGCAACCATCTCGCCATTACCCCTTCGGCGCCGGCCCCTTCACCGCGGTGACGAAGCCGTCCGCGCGGATGTACTTCGCATAGGCCTGCTGCACCTGCGGCGCGGTGAGCTGCAGGTAGTGCTGGCCGGCGATGGTCATCGCGTCCAGCGGCTTGCCC
>JAJZEQ010000084.1 GCA_021851345.1 Pseudomonadota bacterium | reverse complement strand
TTATCCATCGGGCTGAACTGTGCGCTGGGCGGCGACCTGATGCGGCCTTATGTGGAAGAGCTGTCGCGGGTGGCCTCGTGTTATGTGAGCGCCCACCCCAACGCCGGCTTGCCCAACCCGTTGTCGGAAACCGGCTATGACGAGACGCCCGAATACACCGCCAGTGTGATCAGGGAATTCGCCGTCAGCGGCTTCCTCAACATCGCCGGTGGCTGCTGCGGCACCACGCCCGCGCACATCAAGGCGATCGCCGAGGCGCTCAAGGATATGCCGCCGCGCCGTGTCCCGGACATAGCGCCCAGGCTGCGGCTGTCCGGTCTCGAGCCGTTCAACATCGGCGACGACACTCTGTTCGTCAACGTCGGGGAGCGCACCAACGTCACCGGTTCCAAGATGTTCGCGCGGCTGATCCTGAACGGCGACTACGCCGCAGCGGTCAGCGTGGCGCGCCAGCAGGTCGAGAACGGCGCACAGATCATCGACATCAATATGGACGAAGCGATGCTGGATTCGCAGGCGGCGATGACCAGGTTCGTCAATCTGCTTGCTTCCGAGCCGGACATCTCGCGCGTGCCGCTGATGATAGATTCCTCCAAATGGGACGTGATCGAGGCGGGATTGAAATGTGTGCAAGGCAAGGCCGTGGTGAATTCCATCAGCCTCAAAGAAGGCGAGGCAGCGTTCATCAAATACGCCCGGCTCGTCAGGCGTTACGGGGCGGCCGCGGTGGTGATGGCCTTCGATGAGCAGGGACAGGCGGACACATTCAAGCGCAAGACGGAAATCTGCAAACGCAGTTATGACATGCTGGTGAATCAGGTCGGCTTCCTGCCTGAGGACATCATCTTCGATCCGAACATATTTGCGATCGCGACCGGTATCGAGGAACACAACAATTACGCGGTGGACTTCATCAATGCCACTGCCTGGATCAAGCAGAATCTGCCCTACGCCAAGATCAGCGGCGGCGTGTCCAACGTGTCGTTCTCGTTCCGCGGCAACGACGCGGTGCGCGAGGCTATCCACACCGTGTTCCTGTACCACGCCATCAAGGCCGGCATGACCATGGGCATCGTCAACGCCGGGCAGCTCGGCGTGTATGAACAGATTCCGCTAGCCCTGCGCGACGCGGTCGAAGACGTGGTGCTGAACCGCAATCCCGGCGCGGGTGCCCAGGATCCAGGTGAAGTCCTGGTGGCGATGGCCGAGACGGTCAAAACCGGCGCCAAGGCGCAAGTCGAAGACCTGGAGTGGCGCAAGGGCACTGTGCAGGATCGCCTTACGCACGCACTGGTGCGCGGCATCACCGACTACATCGTCGCGGACACCGAGGAAGCGCGTTTGCAGGCCAATTTCCCTGTCGAGGTGATCGAAGGCCCGCTGATGACCGGCATGAATGTGGTCGGCGACCTGTTCGGCGCGGGCAAGATGTTCCTGCCGCAGGTGGTGAAATCGGCGCGCGTGATGAAGCAGGCGGTGGCGCACCTGGTGCCCTACATCGAAGCGGAAAAATTGCGCTCCGGCGACAACAAGCCCAAGGGCAAGATCGTGATGGCGACGGTAAAAGGCGACGTGCACGACATCGGCAAGAACATCGTCACCGTGGTGCTGCAATGCAACAACTTCGAGGTGGTGAACATGGGCGTGATGGTGCCCTGCCAGCAGATACTCGACACGGCGCGGGAACACGGCGCAGACATCATCGGCCTGTCGGGTTTGATCACGCCTTCGCTGGAAGAGATGGCACATGTGGCCAAGGAAATGGAACGGCAAAATTTCAGGATTCCGCTGCTGATCGGCGGCGCGACCACGTCGCGCGTGCACACAGCGGTAAAGATCGAACCGAACTACCAAAGCGGCCCCACGGTATACGTCACCGATGCCTCGCGCGCGGTCGGCGTGTGCAGCAACCTGCTTTCCGATACGCTGCGCGACGAATATGTCGCGGGCATCAAGGCGGAATACATTGTTGCGCGCGAGCAGCACGAAAACAAAAAGGGCAAGGCGGTTTACGTCACGCTGGCGGAAGCGCGGGCGCATGGCGTCAAGACCGACTGGAAGAATTACATGCCGCCCAAACCGTGGCTGATGGGCGTGCACAAATTCGAAGCCTACCCGCTGGACAAGATCGCCGAGTATATCGACTGGACGCCATTCTTCCAGGCATGGGAACTGGCCGGTCGCTATCCGAAGATCTTGCAGGACGAGGTGGTGGGCAACGAGGCGCGCAAGCTGTTTGCCGATGCGCAGGCGATGCTGAAAAAGATCATCAGCGAAAAATGGCTCACCGCAAATGCGGTGTTCGGCCTGTTCCCGGCGAATAGCGTCAATGGCGACGACATCGAGATATACGCCGATGAGTCGCGCAGAGTCACGATGACCTGGCACAACCTGCGCCAGCAGAGCAAAAAGCCGGCGGATATCCCGAACTACTGCCTGGCCGATTACATCGCCCCCAGGGAAACAGGCGTGGCGGATTACATCGGCGCATTCGCGGTCACCGCGGGCATCGGCATCGACGCACGCGTCGCGGAATTCGAAAAGCAAAATGACGACTACAACGCAATCCTGCTCAAGGCACTGGCCGACCGGTTGGCCGAGGCTTTCGCCGAACTGCTGCATGCCCGCGTGCGCCGCGAGTTCTGGGGCTATGCGGCAGACGAGGCGCTGGACAACGACGCACTGATCGCGGAAAAATACCGCGGTATCCGTCCCGCGCCCGGCTATCCGGCCTGCCCGGAACACAGCGAGAAGGGCCCCCTGTTCGAACTGCTGCAAGCGCCTCTCAATGCAGGCATCACGATTACCGAGAGCTTTGCGATGCTGCCCACCGCGGCGGTAAGCGGTTTCTACTTTTCCCACCCGCAGGCACAGTATTTCGCCACCGGCAAGGTGGACAGGGAACAGGCGGAAGACTATGCGCGGCGCAAGGGCTGGACGCTGGAAGAGGCGGAGCGCTGGCTGGCGCCGGTGCTGAGTTACTAAACACGGTGATATGAAAATCAGACAATTTCAGGTCGACGCTTTTACAACCCGGATATTCGGCGGAAATCCTGCTGCGGTTTGCCCGCTCGACGCATGGCTGGAAGATGACCTGCTTCAAGCGATTGCGGCAGAGAACAATCTTTCCGAAACCGCTTTCTTTGTCCGGACGAAAAATGGTTTTCATTTGCGCTGGTTTACGCCGGTGGTCGAAGTTGATCTTTGTGGTCATGCCACGCTGGCATCCGCGCATGTGCTTTTTGAGGTTCTCGGTTACCCTGGGCAAACCATCATTTTTGAAACGCTCAGCGGAATTTTGACCGTGGAACGCAAGGGGACATTATTGATCATGGATTTTCCCGCTGCGCCTCCCGTCTTATGCGTGCCGCCGGGTCGACTGCTTGAAGGGCTCGGGCAGCAACCCATTGAGGTTTTGGCTGCCGATGATTATTTTGTGGTTTTCGATAGCGAAGATACGGTTCGTTCTATCAAGCCAGACTTTGCCAAATTGTCCGAGCTTGATTTGCGCGGGGTCATCGTTACCGCACGCGGTAAACAGGTCGATTTTGTAAGCCGCTTCTTCGCGCCCAAGTTCGGCATACCCGAAGACCCGGTTTGTGGTTCGGCACACTGTGCGTTGACTCCGTACTGGTCGGCAAAGCTGGGCAGGCAAGTATTGAACGCTCGCCAGGTTTCAAAACGCGGAGGCGATATACAATGCGAACTCAAGGGCAATCGCGTTGCGCTTGCGGGGCATGCAGTCACGTTCATGGAAGCGGAGATTTTTATTTAACCCTATACAGAGGAATTTCTTATGAAAAGGAACATCCTGTTTTTACCGCTGGCGGTGCTGTTTGCAGCCGGCATTTATATAACCACCGGGTGCACTGAGAAGACCGCACCCAAAATGGAGACTGGCAACATGACTGAACTGATCAAGACCGATGTAAAACTGGGCACAGGGGATCTCGCAATACCCGGAAAACTCGTATCCGTGCATTACACCGGCTGGCTGTATGATGCGTCGGCGCCCGACCATCACGGCAAAAAATTTGACAGCTCGCGCGACCGCAACGAACCGTTCGAATTCCCGCTGGGCGCGGGCCGCGTCATCGCGGGCTGGGACCAGGGCGTGGCAGGCATGAAGGTCGGTGGCCAGCGCACGCTGATCATCCCCGCAAGCATGGGTTATGGCGCACGCGGGGCGGGCGGGGTAATCCCGCCGAACGCGACGCTGGTGTTTGATGTAGAACTGCTCGGCGTGCATTAGGCAGACGTAGTGATGTTGAACGACCCCGGCCTTTTTCCCTGAATGAAAAAGGGACAGACTATGAATATGATTGCGCATCCGCTTCTTGTTACAACGCTGATGCTTGTCGTGTCCAACCTGTTCATGACTTTCGCCTGGTACGGTCACCTGAAGAACCTTTCCGGTTCGCCGTGGTATGTTGCCGCACTGGCAAGCTGGGGAATTGCGTTATTCGAGTATCTGTTTCAAGTCCCTGCCAATCGCATCGGCTATACCGAACTCAGCCTGGGCCAGTTAAAGATACTGCAGGAAGTGATCACGCTGTCGGTATTCGTTCCGTTCGCGGTGATTTACATGAACCAGCCGCTGAAATGGGATTATCTTTACGCGGCGCTGTGCATGTTGGGTGCGGTATATTTCATATTTCGCAGCGCTTAGGAAGTCTTCACAATTTTTCACATTCTGAAAGTAATCATGCAATGTTCATTCTGTAGCACCGAACTCAAGCCCGATGCGCTCACTTGCGACAAATGCGGGGCCCATAAGGTTTACAGGCGCACCACCGCGGGTATCTTCGTCGGTTGGGTCGGCATGTTGATTGCGCTGATCTGGGCCGCGTTGTTTGTTCCCCTGCTGTTCCTGCCCTTCATGGGTATCAGCCTGGGTGGATATCCCTGGATAGCGCTGGTCATCGGCCTCATCCTGGCGCCAGCCTTGCTGTGGTATTCCAAATCAACCGTGCATGCTCTATGGATAGGCCGCAACGATTGACCCCAGTGAACCCTGAAAAACCGCCGGCGATACACATCCTCGGAATCTGCGGCACGTTCATGGGCGGCATAGCGGTATTGGCCAGGCAAGCCGGTTATCGCGTCACCGGTTGCGATGCCAATGTGTACCCGCCGATGAGCACGCAGCTGGAAGACCAGGGCATAGAACTGATCGAAGGTTTCGGCTTGGAACAGCTTGACCTGGAACCGGATATATTTGTCATCGGCAATGTGGTGTCGCGCGGGAATCCATTGATCGAGGAGATTCTGAATCGCAGCCTGCCCTACATCTCGGGCCCGCAATGGCTGGCCGAGAATATTCTGCAGCGCGGCGGAGCGCCTGTCGCCTCGCTATCAGCTCCGGGTCCGCAAAGCCGCGCAACCGGAACGGGCACCCCCAAATGGGTGTTGGCGGTCGCAGGCACCCACGGCAAAACCACCACCAGCGCCATGCTGGCCTGGATACTGGAATACGCCGGGCTCAATCCCGGATTTTTGATAGGCGGGATCCCCCAGAATTTCGGCGTTTCAGCGCGCCTGACCGGTTCGCCTTTTTTCGTCATCGAAGCGGACGAATACGACACCGCATTTTTCGACAAGCGTTCCAAATTCGTGCATTACCATCCGCGCACCGCGATACTCAACAATCTCGAGTTCGACCATGCGGACATCTTTGCCGATCTCGCAGCGATAGAAACGCAGTTCCACCACCTGGTGCGCACTGTTCCCGGCAATGGCCTGATCGTCAGCAACAGCAACGAAACTTCGCTGGATCGTGTGCTGGAACGCGGCTGCTGGACCCCGGTTGAGAGTTTCAACACGAATGACGGCTGGCAGATAGACACCGACAATCACATAACCCTGCGGGGCAGGTTACAGGGCACCCTGGATTGGGCGCTGTTCGGCGAGCATAACCGCCATAACGCGCTGGCTGCGCTCGCTGCCGCACGCCACGCAGGCGTGCCGATCGCGCAGGGCCTGGCCGCCCTTGGCGAATTCAGGAATGTAAAGCGGCGCATGGAAGTGCGCGGCGTGGCAAACGGCATTACCGTGTATGACGATTTCGCCCATCATCCGACGGCCATAGATACCACAGTTGCGGGTTTGCGCCGCAAGGTGGGTAACTCGCGGATACTGGCAGTGCTGGAACCGCGTTCCAACACGATGAAACTGGGCGTGATGAAGGACGCGCTGCCCGGGAGCCTGAAAGACGCCGACCTGGTGTTCTGCTACGCGGGCAAGCTCGGCTGGGACGCGCGTGGCGCGCTGGCACCGCTGGGCGGCAAGGCGATAATCGAGGATGATCTGGATACATTGATCGGAGAGATCGCTGCGGCCGCGCAGCCCAGTGACCATATCCTGGTGATGAGCAACGGCGGTTTCGGCGGGATACACGAAAAGCTGCTGAAGAAACTGTCATAGGGGCGTATGGCACCTACTCTGGGTTGTCCAGACCCAGTTCCTGAATCTTGCGCGTCAATGTGTTGCGGCCGATACCGAGCAACGTAGCCGCCTCGATGCGCCGCCCGTTGGTATGCTGCAGGGCCTGCAAAATCAGGGTGCGTTCAAATTGCGCAGTGAGCACATCCATGATGCGTTCGTCGCCGCGCTGCAAGGCAAGTGCCGCGTGCTGCGCCAATGTTGCGCTCCAGTCACCCCTGCTCGCCGACTCCACGGCAGATCCGCCGCGCCACTCCGGCGGCAGGTCGGCGATCTCGACAGTTTGCGATGGCGTCATCACTGTCAGCCAATGGCAAAGATTTTCCAGTTGCCGCACGTTGCCGGGGAAATCCTGCATGCTGAGATGCTGCAGTGTCGCCTCGCTGAATTGCTTTTGCTCCACCGCCAATTCGCGCGCGCTCTTGTGCAGGAAATATTTCGCCAGCAGCAGAATATCTTCGCGCCGCTCGCGCAATGGCGGCAGGCGCAGCCTGATGACATTCAGACGGTGAAACAGGTCCTCGCGGAACAACCCCTGTTTGACACGCTCATCCAGATTCTGGTGCGTTGCGGTGATGATGCGCACGTTTGCCTTCATCGGCTGGTGCCCCCCGACGCGGTAGAAGTTCCCGTCCGACAACACGCGCAGCAGGCGGGTCTGCAGATCGGATGGCATATCGCCGATCTCATCGAGGAATAAGGTTCCGCCTTCCGCCTGCTCGAAACGTCCGTGCCTGGTGGTGGCTGCCCCGGTAAATGCCCCGCGTTCATGGCCGAATAGTTCGGATTCAAGCAGATCTTTGGGAATCGCGGCGGTGTTGATGGCAATGAACGGCTTGTCCGAGCGCGGACTGTGGCGGTGCAATGCCCTTGCGACCAGTTCTTTTCCGGTGCCGGATTCACCATTGATCAGTACCGTCGCGTGTGATTGCGACAACCTGCCGATTGCGCGAAATACTTCCTGCATTGCCGGGGCCTGGCCCAGAATATCGGTGGCCGCTTCGACTTGCTCGTCGTCGTCAGTTTTTCGTCTGCCGTGTTCCAGGGCGCGGCGTATCAATTCTATCGCGTGATTGATATCGAACGGTTTGGGCAAATATTCGAATGCACCACCCTGAAATGATGCTACGGCACTTTCCAAATCCGAATACGCGGTCATGATGATGACCGGAATGAGCGGATGGCTCTTATGCAGCGTTTGCAAAAAATCCAGTCCTGAACTGCCGGGCATGCGTATGTCGCTGACCACGACTTGCGGCAGATCCTGTCCCAGTGCGCGCAATGCATCGTCCGCGCTGGCAAAACTCTTGAATTCAATATCCTCGCGCGCCAGGGACTTTTCCAGCACCCAGCGTATGGAACGGTCATCGTCAATTATCCAGACAGGTTTCATGGTTGTCGCCTAACATTTATGGGATCGGAAGCATTACTGTGAAGCGGGTGCGCCCCGGTTCGCTGTCGAATTCTATTACGCCGTGATGCTGGCTGATGAAATCCTGCGCGATGGTTAAGCCCAGCCCATGCCCGTCAGCCCGCCCCGACACCAGCGGATAGAAAATCTTGTCCTGCAATTCCAGCGGTATGCCAGGTCCGTTATCTATGATCTCCACTTTAACCGCCTGACGGTAACGGCGTTTGATCAGCGTAGCCTGATGCGCGACGCGGGTGCGCATAACAATGGCCCCGTTGCCCTGCATCGCCTGCGCGGCGTTGCGCACGATATTGAGCATGGTCTGTATCAGTTGCTCTTTGTCTCCGACCAGGGCCGGCAAACTGATGTCATAGTCGCGCTTTATCTTCAACCCTTCCGGCATTTCCGCCAGCACCACGCTGCGCACCCGTTCAAGCACTTCATGAATATTGAGCGCACTGTAATGCGAGGAACTTTGCGGTGCCAGCAATTTTTCCATCAGTGATCGCAGCCGGTCCGCTTCCTGCACGATGACCTGTGTATATTCCCGCAAAGCGGGCTTCTCCAATTCCTGTTCAAGCAATTGTGCGGCACCGCGTATGCCCCCGAGCGGGTTCTTGATCTCATGCGCAAGATTACGCAGCAACAGACGATTGGCCTGCGTCTGATCCAGCATCTGTTCTTCCCGGGCCAGTTTCAACGGCCTGTCTATCGCATAAAATTCGAGCAGCAAATATCGCTTGCCGAATTGCAGCGGAGTTACCGCGCAGCGCAGTTGCAACTTGACGTGCGCAAGGGTACCCAGCGTCAGATCATGCTCGATATAGCTGGCATCGTTTTGTATCGCCTGCTGTATCGCGTTTACCAGCTGTTCGGTATGCGTGAACACCTGCTGCAGCGGGTGACCGAACAGGTTTTTCCCGCTCGCATCAAACAGATTTTCCGCAGCCGGATTGAAATAGGCTATGCGCGACTCATCATCCAGCAGGATGACCGCAGTCGCCGAATGTTCCAGCGTGAGATGGGGAAGGTCGGGCATAAGTTTTATAGAGCAGAAAACATGCCAGAAGAACTGCCTGAAGCAACTTTATTATTTTGATATTCTGGACAGCTCTGTTTCAATTGCCTCAATATTTTTGGTGTGCAGATTGACCTCATCCTGCAGCGGCTGAACTTTCGCATCATACGCGGCGACATTACGATAGGTTTTGCCGTCCTGGCCCCTGTAGACATCCGGGGTGGACGCTGCATCATTCAGTTTCTGCGTGGCTGCGTTGAGCAATTTCTTCTCTGCATCCAGTTCGTCCTGAAGGATCTTGCGCCGGGTATTGTCCCGCCCTTTTTGCGTTTGACTGTCCACACTCGGAAACCCTGAGCCCTTGGACGCCGGCAACATGGTAGGCAAGGGTTCCAGGTTGAGCTTCTTGCCGCCCGCAATAGGCGAGCTCGAGTAAGTGACATGCCCATCGGCATCGACTGCTTTATAGATCTCGGCATGCACCAACATTGGGCTGCAACACAGTATCGCAAATAAATATCGTTTCATGTTCGCGCTTCCGTTGAGTGACGCATCAAGTATAGGCCATGGTTCAGGCCCAGACAAACATTTCCCGTTCAAAACAAAACGGGGCGTTGAGCCCCGTTTTGTTTTCCTGTGCAACTTCGTGAATCCTAGATGCTGTAATACATATCGTACTCGACCGGATGCGTAGTCATACGCAGACGGGTCACCTCATCCATCTTCAACGCGATGTACGCGTCGATGAAGTCGTTGGAGAATACACCACCGCGGGTCAGGAACTCGCGATCCTTGTCCAGATGTGCCAGGGCTTCATCCAGCGAGCTGCACACGGTCGGGATCTTTGCATCTTCTTCGGGCGGCAAGTCATACAGGTTCTTGTCGGCAGGATCGCCGGGGTGGATCTTGTTCTGGATGCCGTCCAGTCCGGCCATCATCAAGGCCGTAAAGCAAAGGTACGGGTTCGCGGTTGGATCTGGAAAACGTGTTTCGATACGACGCGCTTTTTCGTTAGGCACGTGCGGAATCCGGATCGAAGCAGAGCGATTTTTCGCGGAATAGGCCAGCTTGGTCGGCGCCTCATAGTGCGGAACCAGACGCTTATACGAATTGGTGCCCGGGTTGGTGATCGCGTTCAATGCCTTGGCGTGCTTGATGATGCCGCCGATGTAATACAGCGCGAGCTCCGACAATCCCGCATAACCATTGCCGGCAAACAAATTCTTGCCGCCCTTCCAGATGGACTGGTGTACGTGCATACCGGAACCGTTGTCGCCAACGATAGGCTTGGGCATGAAAGTCGCGGTCTTGCCGTACTGATGCGCCACGTTGTGCACCACATATTTCAGGACCTGAGTCTGGTCGGCGCGACGCACCAGTGTGTTGAACTTGGTGCCGATCTCGCATTGGCCGGCTGTTGCCACTTCGTGGTGATGCACCTCGACTTCGATGCCGATCTCTTCCAGAGCCAGACACATTGCCGCGCGGATGTCGTTCAGGCTGTCGACCGGCGGAACCGGAAAGTAGCCGCCCTTGACGGTCGGGCGGTGGCCGGTGTTGCCGCCATCAAACTTTTCCGCTGAAGACCAGGCAGCCTCCTCGGAGTTAACCTTGACGAAGCAGCCCGACATGTTAATTTCCCAGTTCACCGAATCAAAAATGAAAAATTCCGGCTCCGGACCGAAGTAGGCGGTATCGCCGATGCCGCTGGATTTCAGGTAAGCCTCGGCACGCCTTGCGATGGAGCGCGGATCGCGGTCGTAGCCCTTGCCATCTGTGGGTTCAATCACATCGCAGGTGATCACCAGTGTGTTTTCATCCATGAACGGATCCAGAAAAGCGGTTTCAGGATCCGGCATCAACAGCATGTCTGAAGCTTGAATGCCTTTCCAGCCGGCGATGGAAGAACCATCGAATGCATGGCCTTCCTCAAACTTGTTCATACCTACATATTTTGCGGGCACACCCACATGCTGCTCTTTGCCGCGTGTATCGGTAAAGCGGAAATCCACGAACTTGACTTCATGGTCCTTGATCATTTGCAACACATCATTTGCCGACATCGACATAACTTTCTCCCTCAAACATCAAAATTAATAAAGCTGGACTATAAAACCAGAATTTCAAAATGCAGAAAGCGTGCCAACCCTAACCCGCCCAACAGAGCGCCATTGTGCCATAAGCCGGTAATCCCGCAAAAAAGAATTTATACCCAAAGTGGTGCGCAGTCCGGCCATTTGTGCACTATTTATGTGCGTGACTGCGGTGAACATGTATGCCCCGAAACAACTCACCTTGAAGCACCAGGTCATTGCAACGCGCTTGCAATTCTTCGCCCCGACCAGCGCGCCCATGGTCGGATGACAGGTAAATTTCCGCTTCCACCTTGCCATCCAGATAATGGAACACCACACGGTCATTGTGCAAAGCCGGATCACCCAGGCGCTCAACAAGATGCGCCAGCAGCACGGGACGGCTGGGTAAATGCACGTTGGGCTTCGCCTTCAGGTCATCCTCGGGATCGACATGAACCATCACATCCATAACATGATGCCGCTTTAACACGGCATGGCGCGCCGATTCGGCAATGTAATGCCCTTCCGAAACGCTGATTCTTGGATCGACCATGATGTGCGCATCGACCAGCGCGTTATCCGCCATCTTGCGGGTGCGCAACTCGTGCAAACCCTGTACGCCGTGAACATTAAGCAGGGTTTGCCGTATCGCCTCGACTTCTTCCGCATCCAGTCCGGTATCGATCAGTTCCGCCATCGCCTC
The DNA here is from genome assembly GCA_021851345.1 of Pseudomonadota bacterium. GTDB lineage: Bacteria > Pseudomonadota > Gammaproteobacteria > Burkholderiales > Gallionellaceae > Gallionella. The sequence continues at coordinate 564 of JAJZEQ010000084.1, read as the reverse complement.
AAACGCCAGTTTGCCGCCCATGTGCGCGATCATCACTCCCACCACCGCGGCGGCGAGCAGGTCAAAAAATGTATAACCGAGCAGATTGCCGGCCACGCCGACGATAACCACCAATGAAGATGCCGCATCCGAACGGGCATGCCAGGCATTGGCCACCAGCATCTGCGAGCGAACCCGCTTGGCGACTGCCATCATATAGCGAAACATTCCTTCCTTCGCCACCAGCGCAACAACACCGACGGCGAGTGCCAGCGGACTCACTGCACGCAACGCCTCGGGGTGCTGCAAACGCATTGCGGCAGTCACCAGCAACACCACCCCCAGCACCGCGAGGAAAGTGCCCAGAATAAGCGTCGCGGCGGTTTCAAAACGCGCGTGGCCGTAAGGATGGTCGGCATCGGCATGCCGGTTGCCGTGCCGATTCGCGTACAGCACCAGCACATCGGAAAGCAGGTCCGACAGGGAATGCAGGCCATCCGCCATCAAGGCTTGCGAATGCGCGAAAAATCCGCCCGCCACCTGGCACAAAGTCAGTATCACATTGATGACTATGCTCACCCAGGT
>JAJZEQ010000073.1 GCA_021851345.1 Pseudomonadota bacterium | reverse complement strand
TGGAAACCGTATGCGACTGACCATAAGTGAGCCGGAAGCCGCGAACATCAGAACGAGCGGATGAAGCGTGAAGCCGGCCAGCACGACCTTCCCGAACCAGAGAGACTCGCCCAGTGCGCCCTGTGAGGCGGCCGCAAACATCAACGCGACCAGCAGCAAAGATGTCGGGATGGGAGTTCCCTCGAAGTATTTCACTTTATCTCCGCCCTCGGACATCACCTCGGTCGTAATGTTATAGCGCGCCAGGCGCGATACTCCGCAAGCAACAAAATAGGCCAGGACAATACGGTCGTAAAAGCCCTGCATGCCGCAACCGTATGCAATCACGGCCGGGGCTATGCCGAAGGAAATGACATCGGCGAGTGAGTCAAGCTCACGACCCATTGCAGAAGTCTGTTGCCGCCACCGGGCAATCCGTCCATCCAGGACATCGAAGATCAAAGCGGCAACGACCAGCCCGCACGCAAAGTAGACGTGCATGACATCGGTCGTTTGCAGGTAGGTCAGCATGGAAAACAATGCCCCCGTGCCGCACACCGCGTTTGCCAGTGTGAACCAGTCGGCAAGATGGAAATCGCGAATCATGGAGAAAGGCTTTTGCGGTTTATGTATCATCATGACCCCCAGGTTTTATCTGGACACATTGTACCCATATCGCCGCTAATAGAACTGGCAATCGAGTGGCGGCTATTCAGTGTTAAAGAAGTGTTAAGGGGGTAGCATCGGAATTGCTTTTGGCTTTTTAATTTCGCGTTCACACTTGGATAATTATTTGAATCTGCCCATTTTTTATTGGGGTTTCCATATTCGATGACAGTGATACATCTTGCGGAATACGGTCAGGGGAAATTAAAAAACTGGCACACCATTCCCGCGAATTCAGGGAATCCGGAATGCCTCGTCATTGCAACAAGGCTTTAGCTGCGAGCGATGGCACAAACACCCGTCATTGCGAGGAGGCGAAGCCGACGCGGCAATCCAGATGGTTAAAAAAATGCATCTTGGTCTTGCTGGATTGCTTCACTTCGTTCGCAATGACGGCAAGGGTGTCGTGAATTATGGAAGTATCAATAGTTTGCTTTGGCTTGAAATTTGAAATGCAGGTAAATGACGGCACTCAGTATCGCGGCAAAGAAGCACCACACGGCAAAAACGGCGACGCTGTAGAACCAGTAAGCCGCGATAAAAAGCAGCAATGCCAGTACGCCAAAGATACTGATTACCTTGTGACTCGAAAAGAAGGGCGCGGCACACGTTGCCGCAAGATAAAACTCCAGAACCGGCTGCTCCCTGACATGGGGTAAAACATAAACCATGTGTTGATGAACTTCGGAAGTCAAGGGAAACCTGACGATAAAGTAAAGGAGGTACAGACTGACCGCGATCCCGGTGGCCTGGAATACCGACAGCACTTTTTTGCGCCAGGCTATGTTTTCCATCAGGCCGATTGAAAATGGCACATACATCGGCCACAGCACGTGCGAGAACAACGTAAACAAGTACGTCATGGTCACATTGAGCAGCGGGGCATCAAACCGGAATGACAGCCATAGCATCCCCTCGACGATTTGCTGGATACCGAACAAAAGCGGGATCATCGCAAAAGGAATTTCCGCCCTCCGTTTCGCCTTTTTCACGGTTGCCATACCGAGTACCGACAATGAAACCCCGGCTATAAAACTTGCTGTTGCTGAAAAGCACATCGTGCCTGGACCCTTTCATGCCGAACGGGATCGATCAAGCGCGCTTTACCGGGGGAGCACTCTGGAATCTGGCAAGCAACGCGTACTGGGGACGATAGTGAACGGGCATCCACAAGTCACTTTTCGCGTTTGTGAGGCTGGGCGTTGCGGTTTTTTCCGGCATTGTTCAACGAGATCGCTACGGCCTGCTTGACCGCTTTTTGTTTCGTCGCGGGATGGCTGCTGCCTATCGATCCATTCTCTTCCCATTCATGCACCAGTGTCTTGATATTACTGCTGACGACAGCCTGGGTCGACCCTTTTTTGAGTGGCATGACATTTCTCCAATCCGTAGAATTGCATTCAGAAAAGTTTTGTTGTCTGCGCAGACGCGTCCCGCGAATTGACGTGTCGAGAAAATGGCCGCGTATGGCGGCCATTGTTGTTACGAGGCTTCAAGGACGCTTGTTTGAATCCTTGATAACTTCTTTTGCATCGCCATAGGTTTTCTCGGCTTTCCCGGAAATTTGTTTGCCGAGGCCCTTGACCTGCTGCTCTTTGCTGCCGACCACCTGTCCAGTTTTTTCCTGCACCTTGCCGGCGATGTCTTTTAAAACTCCTTTGACTTGATCCTTGTTCATTTCCATATTCCTTCATTTAAGTTGACAGGCAATCCCTGCAGGAATTGAAGAGTGGACTACGTGTCGCCGCCAGTCTGTGTAGTAACGAACATAAAACAATCAAATCAACTTTGCCGTCCGGAATAATCGGTGAAACGTTGAGGGCCGCTGGAATAGTGTGTATTTGGCGTATGGCCCGTTGCGCCCCATAGAGAGTTGACCGATCTCATCTTCTATTGATACTTCCATAATTCACGACACCCTTGTCGTCATTGCGAACGAAGTGAAGCAATCCAGCAAGACCAAGATGCATTTTTTTAAACCATCTGGATTGCCACGTCGGCTTCGCCTCCTGATGGAACTACTAGCCAATCGACTAAGCCAGCAAGCTGGCAAGTCGCTGGTTATCGCAATGACAGGTGTTTGTGCCATCGCTCTCAGCTGAAGCCTTGTTGCAACGACGAGGCATTCTGGATTCCCCGAATTCGCGGAAATGACGTGCCAGTTTTTTAATTTTCCCTTACCGCATTCGGAAAGATGTGTCACTCTCATCAAATATGAAAACCTCAATAAATAAGTTCACCATATGTGCGCCAGCATACAGAATGAATTTTTATTGTTTCCTATTATTATTGAGACTTCCACAATTCACGGCACACTTGTCGTCATTGCGAACGAAGTGAAGCAATCCAGCAAGACCAAGATGCATTTTTTAAACCGTCTGGATTGCCGCGTCGGCTTCGCCTCTGCCGCGCTTCGCTCGCAGCTAGAGTCTTGTTGCAATGACGGGGCATTCTGGATTTCTTGAATTCGCGGGAATGACGGCTTGTATGTAGTGAATTATGGAAAACTAAATAATACCCATGAGTGCCCACGGAGTTTGCGAAATGAAGGATGATGAAGATGCCTGTAAAAGCAGAACTGCCGATTAAGGATTTCCCTATAGTGTGCGTTGGCGGTTCGGCGGGGGGCCTCGACGCATATATTCGGTTATTGCAAAATCTTCCGGCTGATATGGGAGTGGCTATCGTTATCGTTAATCACATCACATTGATGCCTACCCACCTCCATGAGGTTCTTCCGCGATTCACAACCATGCCGGTTGATCTGATTACGGAAAATTTACTAATCGAACCTAACCATGTATTTATCATCCCCGAGAACCGGGATTTACACGTACTCAACGGAGAGTTCCTGCTCAAACCGATATCCAAGCCTCGCGGCTGGCCTGATGTAATCACGGTTTTTCTGCGTTCGTTGACCCGTTACTGGGACGGCAAGCTTGTTGCAATTATTGTCTCAGGCTACGATGGCGACGGATCAGCAGCGTTGTGCGGCATCCAGGAAATAGGCGGCATTACAATCGCGCAGAAACTTAGTACCGCGAAACAGTCAGATATGCCTGAAAGCGCGATTGAAAGCGGGTGTATCGATTTCGTCCTGTCCCCGGAAGAAATTGCCAAAGAAATTGTACGGATTGCGCGCGTTGAAGTCTAAGTGACACGTGCAAATGGTCGCGCGCCAATTGAGTCAAGTGTTGCAATTTTGTACATTTATGTCAGTAAGTATTGGCGGCCTTTGCCACCAGGCGGAATTGGCGACCCTCGGCTTTAGGGCATTGTAATTTGATGCAAGGCTATCCGCTTTCGATGCATGGTCGACAGTCGGGAGTGCAAAAAGAATAGCTATTTTCAACCCACATATTTCGCCAGCTACGCGTCTTGCGACAGCTCGAATATCGACATCATTCCAGCAAAGCCGAACAATGTGAATGGATTGTGATTCAGGGAAACGAGTAACGCAGAAAAAGGTGGCTGCCACCGCGCCTCAGGTCGACCAGGGTTCCCCATACAGGACTGCGCGGCGCGAACATTTGCCCCATGACGAGGCTGAATTGTCGATCGTCAATCTGGCGGCCGGCAATCTGCGGCGCGAGCGTCAGGAATTGTTCATCGAGAACTCGCTCCTCGTAGAAATCGCCCAGCAGCTGCGGCCCGCCCTCGACGAGAATCAGCTTGCCGGCATTCACACGGCGCACCTGGTTGATGATGGAGCTTGCGCGCATGATAGTGCCAACGCTGCGCACCGCGCGAATTTGGACAGCGGCGGAGGCCTTCTGTTTGCGTAATTGCCTGGCGCCGGCGGTCGTCGTCACAATCAGCACCGGTACCTTGCCGGAGGCGAATACGGGCAAGTCCAGGTCGAGATGTCCGTTGCCGCTGACGATCACATTCAGCGGCGGCCGGTGTTTGCCCAGCGCCGTGCGCAACTGGCGATATTCATCCGCGAGCTCTGGAAAAATGTCTTCGGCTGTCCAGATGTGATGCCGATCGGCGTCCAGCGTGCCTGTGCCGATGATCACCACATCCGCAATGGCGCGCAACAGACCCATCACCATGCGATCCTGGACGCTGAACCCGCTGATGTCGCTGCCGCTCGCGTGTCCCTTCACATTGAGCGAAACGACGCCGTCCAGTGTGGTCACAAAATTGCTGATGATGTGCGGATGCGCACCCGCACGCGGCATGCGCAGACTTCCATACAGGCGCGCCAGCCTGGCAGGCAGCGGCAGCACCCTGCCGCCTTTCAATTCGAAAAGCGTGGCCAGTGGTGTGAGCGGGGGTGCGCGAGGTGTGGAGTTGCGCCGGGACATTGCGTCATTCCTGTACGAATTGGCGCTTATGCCAGCGTCCTGACGGATTTTTCCCGCTCCCACTGGCGCGTTTTTGCAGCAGCAATAAAGGCGTCTTTGTCGTCGGCATCCACGACACCCGCATCCTGTCCGACATTCGCACTATTCAAAAGTGTCCGGCCGCCCTGGTCGATGGCGATTGCCTTGAGATGACCGTAAGCATCGCGCACGAAATCGATCGCGGCACTTTCCATCGACAGTGCCTTTGCGCCTTTTTCGGAAATGATGACGGCAATCGCATCAAACAGCACAGAGGGCGTGCCGGCCAGTTGTCCGTCTGCCGCCAGCATCGAGCCATCGGCAAGCTTCACACCGCCCACCCTGGGGGCGATAATTTTCACGCTGGCGCCCACATTGGTCGCGGCCTTTTTAATTTTCCTGATGGCAGCGCCGCCTGAGCCATCCGCGACCAGTATGCCGATCGCGCGTCCCATGAGCGTGTCTTTCATCTTGCCGATGATTTGCAATGCGGGCGAGGGGTCCATCTCCCGCACGGGCGCTGCGGCCCTGGGCGCGTCGGGCATTCTGTCGAACCCGAGGCCAGCAGCGACCCGTTGGGCAAGATCTTTTTCGATATGCCGCAGGTGACCGACCATTGCCTCGCGTATGTGCAGATGCTCGACTTTGGAAAGTTCGAACACCAGCGCCGACGCGATATGCGCCTGCTCATAGGCGGACTGGCTGAGATAGAACTGCCGCGCCTGGCTGTAGTGGTCGGCGAAACTTTCGGCACGGATGCGGCTCTTCTCGCCGGTTTCAGTTACTGTGGCGCTATGAAAGCCCTTGGGCGTTTCACGAGGCGAATTTTCAGACAGGGTATTGGGCTCATACGCAACACGGCTCGCCGGTTGGGCCATCTGCATGTGTCCGTCGCGCTGTTGGTTGGCGAACGGGCACTTGGGTGCATTGACCGGGATCTGCTGAAAATTGGCTGAACCCAGGCGCGAAAGCTGCGTGTCGAGATAGGAAAACAAGCGGCCTTGCAGCAGCGGATCATTTGAGAAGTCGATGCCCGGCACGACATGCGAGGGACAGAAGGCAACCTGTTCGGTTTCGGCAAAGAAATTGTCCGGCCACCGATCCAGCACCATCCGTCCGATCACTTTGAAGGGCACCAGTTCTTCCGGGATCAGCTTGGTCGCGTCCAGATGATCGAACGGGAAACTGTCCGCCTGCTCCTGTGTGAAGAGCTGAACCGCGAATTCCCACTCGGGGAAATTGCCGGCTGCGATGGCCTCGAACATATCGCGGCGATGGTAGTCCTGGTCGGTGCCGGCAATCTTGACGGCCTCATCCCATACGGTGGACTGCAGACCGAGCTTCGGGCGCCAGTGGAATTTAACGAAGGTCGATTCCCCCGCCTTGTTGACCAGCCGGAAACTATGCACGCCAAAGCCTTCGATCATGCGCAGAGAACGCGGTATTGTGCGATCGGACATGATCCACATCACCGTATGCATGGATTCAGGCGTGAGCGAAATAAAATCCCAGAACGTGTCGTGCGCGGTTGCCGATTGCGGAAAGCCGCGGTCCGGTTCCATCTTCACGGCATGAATGAGATCCGGAAATTTGATCGCGTCCTGGATGAAGAAAACCGGAATGTTGTTGCCGACCAGGTCCCAGTTGCCTTCTTTTGTGTAAAACTTGACGGCAAATCCGCGTATGTCACGCGGGGTGTCGACCGAACCCGCCCCGCCTGCGACGGTCGATATGCGGGTAAACAAGGGTGTCTTTTCACCCACCTCGGTGAGTATCCTGGCGGTGGTGTATTTCTTCAAAGAGGCGGTCAGCTCGAAGTATCCGTGTGCTCCCGTCGCCCGCGCGTGCACGATACGCTCGGGAATGCGCTCGTGATCGAAATGGGTGATTTTTTCGCGGAGGATGAAATCCTCCAGCAGCGTCGGGCCGAGCGGATTGGCCTTGAGCGAGTTTTGATTGTCGGAAAGTGCGACACCCTGGTTCGTGGTGAGCGTGGGGTGTTCACCACCGGCGATCTGGTGCAGCTCGCCGCCGGCAGCCGGATGTGATTCCCGGTTCGGGGACGAGCCTTTTTCCTGTTTGCGTTTTCCAGAATTACTCGATGTTTTTACTTTGCTCATGGTCCATCTCCTTGATGAGTAAGGGGGCACTGCCGAATATTGTCCTGCGCTTGCAATTGGGTGAATATTTTTATCCTAAGGAGGCGCCGAACAAGTCCGTTCGTGGTGAGGGTTTTCCTTTCGGCATCGAAATGCCATCTTCTTTTCATCATTCGCAATTTGTTGACATGCTATGGCTGCACCTTCAAACCTGGAATGCTCAAATTTCACGTCAGCTTTCGCCTGTCAATCTCCGGCTGAATCGCAGCTTCACAGGCTCGCCGACCTATCCATGCACTTATTCTCACGAACGTCAAACTTTGATTGTCTAACCGCTTTATAAACGCTTTTCCGCTGGTTTTTTCGGCCATGTTCATTACCTTTGAACAATCTTGTTCCGATAAGTTTTAGGGAACGTGCGATGCTCGACAATCATCTGGTAGCAAGTCCAGTGCCGTCCCCTGTTATGGTCGATTGCCCAATGGAGCAATGTAATCTGATCGGTCATGTCCATATACCTTGCGTGTTTCAATCCTGCTTCCCTGGCAAATCGGTAAAAAGTTTTTTTCTGGAACTGCGCTATGCCGCAAGAAATTCCGTCATCACCGCATACATCCGGCCTGCTGCCGGACTCGCATAGCACTATCTGAGCTACAAGAAGCGGATCTGCGGCATAGGCTGACTGGCAGAGCGCGAGGATGAGCAGGGCGTATCTCATGGCTGTCAGTGTCGATCATGCTTATTTCGGGGCGCGGTCATAATGGTTTTTGACGTGTTTGTAGTTCTTGAGTATTGCATCGATTTTCTCTTCGCCGGATAGCCAGCTGGCCAGTGAGTCATCTCACCCAGGGGCACGATTCCCGTCCCGACAATAAGCCGCAACGGAGATCATTTATTCACGGCCAATCCAGGCCAAGATATCGGTCTTTGGCAATCTATAGAACCCGAATATGGAATGCTTCCTTGCCACCCGGAATTTGCGTTACTTCAAAGGCAACCTTTTGGTCTTTTTTGAGTAGCTTGAAACCGTTCATATTTATTTCGGAGTGGTGCACGAACAAATCTTCGCGACAATTATCGGCAGTGACTAAGCCAAACCCCATGTCGTCGTTAAACCATTTAACTGTGCCAGTTTTCATGTGATTGTTCCCTTAATAAATCTGCAAGGAAAATCCGAATCAAACTATCAGGACCGTTGGGCTCGAATTCTGTTGAGTGACCGTAAAAAGCTTTTGTTCACCATGATTCGCCACAATATGCCGAGCAGCCGTGGCGTTGCTGTGCGGTAACGCACATAAAATAAATTCGGTACGAGAGGTGGATATCGGTGGCTAGATCACATACGAATGACGGGTCGATCTTGAGCTGATCGAGCGGTAGCCGTTTGAGGTATTAAGCGTGGCCCAAAGAAGACGGTCAATTTCCCTTATTGAAATCTCAATAACCAGCGCGAATCAGCGCGTCCGGGTTGAATGGCTTGTCAGGTGGCATATCGACGCTGCACTCACGCCACTGTACCAAACAGTGCACCGACGCCGGCAGTTAACCCCATGGCCAGCGCACTCCAGAATGTGACACGCATTGCACCCACCGTCAAAGAAGCGCCGCCGGCGTGCGCAGCCACCCCGCCGAGCACCGCGAGAAAAACGAGTGAAGTACCTGAGACGAGTGGGATAAGACTTGCCGCGGGGGCCAATAACGTGATCAACAGTGGCATGGCCGCTCCGATAGTGAAGCTGGCAGCCGAAGCAAAGGCGGCCTGGATCGGGCGCGCACTAAGCGCTTTGGTGATACCGAGTTCGTCGCGGACATGTGCGCCAAGCCCGTCATGCGCCATGAGCTGATCGGCGACCTGTTTCGCAAGTTCGGGATCAAGGCCCCGACCGACATAGATCGCCGCCAATTCTTTATGCTCGCCCGCATTGTCCGCATTGAGCTCCTTGCGTTCAAGCTCGATGTCTGCCTTTTCGGTGTCTGCCTGTGAGTGGACGGAAACATACTCGCCGGCAGCCATAGACATGGCTCCGGCGACCAGGCCGGCAACCCCCGCGACCATTATGTTGCTGTGGGTGGCATGCGCAGCTGCAACACCCAGCACCAGACTCGCTGTGGAAACGATGCCATCATTCGCGCCCAATACCGCGGCGCGCAGCCAGCCTATGCGTTTAGTGCGGTGTCGTTCTATGTGACGGGGACGCATATTGAATTTTTTACAGCCAATGGAAGCCTATGGTACAGGAGTCGAAATATTTTATGGGGGTTGCCCGCACGGATGAAACAGAAATCAACTCCGGTGCCCTTTACTTTCGATTATTCCTGTAATTTCCTAAAGCAACTGCGCTAAGCACTTACCGCAAATGATTTGCCATCTGCCTTGGCCCTGTGCATGGCATTTTCAGCCTTGTCGAAAACTTCCGATATGGATACCGGCGGCATTTCAAAGGTCGCATAACCCGTGTTAGTCGACAAGGGGAGCGCGGCATCTTTCATCTGTTCCGAAATCTCCATGGACAACTGCCTGCAGACCGACTCGCATTCCGCCGCACCGGTATTCGGCATCAGGATCGCGAACTCATCCCCGCCTATCCGTGCCGGCGTGTCGAATTGCCGTATATGTTCCCGGATTACACGGGCGACAAGTCTGATCGCATTGTCGCCGGCAGCGTATCCCCTGGTTTCGTTCAATTCCTTGAGTTTATGGAGGTCAATATAGGCAAACGAAAAGACTGCTTTTTTGCGCTTCTGCCTGTCAATTTCAATATCCGTGAAGACCTCAAAGCTAAGCCGGTTGCGTAGGCCCGTCAGGCTGTCGAAGGAAGAAAGCTGTTCGACCTCGATAAAGTTTACCCGTGCGACTCTGGCCACAAAAACAACAATGATATTCGACAGCAATACCATTATCGCGTTGACAATTTTTGAGGAGACCGGGATGGTGTCAAGATCAATATGTATGCCCTGGAGCAATAGCGCCAATATGACGGCCCCGCCGACCAGCTTGATCTGCTCGCAATGCAGGCTGATCACGACCAGCGGAAACATATAAAGTAGTTCCATCTGGATGCTGGAAGGTGTAACGATGTCAATAATGAAAATTGCCAGCATAGTAAAAATTGCAAAATAGCTGCCATAGGTGGCTATGGTCTGCGAGAACCCCCGCGGGGTGACCACATTCTTCAGGCGTTTGAACCTGACGCTGGTCATGGAGGGATGATCCGGTTCAGTGCTGGCATGCTGCAATGCGGAAAGGCATGAATGCAAATCATTTGCCAGGTCATTGGCATTTTTGTAGCGGGCGTCGGGAGTTTTTGCAAGGCACTTGCATATGACCGCATCCAGCATTTCTGAAATTCCGGGATTCAATGAACTGGGTTTTTCCGGGACAACACTGGCGATCTGGGTCTTGAGCAAATTGATGTTTTCCTCGGGAAACGGCAGCCGGTCAGTCAGCAGGCAATACAGAACAACGCCGAGCGAATAAATATCCGAGCGGGCGTCAATTGATTTGCCCTGGATTTGTTCCGGTGACATGTACGGGGGGGTCCCGTAAATCGCGTCCCCTTGCTTGACCTCCATCGAGGAAGCCATTCTCGCGATGCCAAAGTCGGCGATTTTTACAAGATTGTCGCCCAGAACCATGATGTTTGAAGGTTTGATGTCCCCATGCACGACCCCCCGTTGGTGCGCATAGGACAAACCTGCCGCCACTTGAATTGCAAGGTTCAGCGCATCTGTAATCAGCAGGCGCCTTTTGCCACAGATCATCTCCTGCAATTCCCGGCCCTCCATCAGCTCCATGGCGATGTAGGCCACGTCGCCGCTTTCCCCCAGATCGTAAATGGTAACTATGTTGGGGTGGGTCAGGCGTCCCGCCGCCTTGGCCTCCTGGTAGAATCTTGCCTCGTATTCCGCTTTTTCCGTCTCGGACATAAGCTGAAGATTGATGGTCTTGATCGCCACGTACCGCTCAATTAACGGGTCATAGGCTTTGTAAACAATGCCCATGGCGCCCCGTCCCAGTTCCTCAAGAAGCTCATATCGCCCGAGATGGCCTATCATTTTTTAACTTCCATATGTAAGGAAAGGGCCCCGGCCGTAAATTCATCTTTCAAGGTGCATCGCTGCAAAGCCGCCATCAGCACTTTGCAATAACGGGATAGACAAAGGGCGCAGCCACTGTCCTTGCCTGAATCACAGGCTCCGTTCCCATGTTATGGCAGGCCCCCTGATTCCGGTAGCCAGGTTTGCTAATGAGTGGCCGCCGTGGTTTTTTCCGGCTCTTTAGCGTGCTGCCGGGCAATATAGTTGCGCTGATCTTCTATTGCCTTGCCTATCGTCATGTCATCCGGGATCGGGTCGGGCTTGTCCCCAATCAAACCGGCTCCGGCCGCCCCGGAGATATGCCGAACGGCATACTGGGAAAACAATACCCTTTCATCGGGCGTCAGTTTCTGCAGGGATGGTTTCACCGAGCTGCTCCACTTGGTAATGTCGGCGGGCACCCTGGTGTCGTGTGGGTCGCCGCCGCACGCGGCCAGCAATAACGCCAGGCAAAGTATCGAAAATATTCTCACGGGTAAATCCCTCTCGCTATCTGGATTGAAGGCTGGTGTATATGTATATATGGCGCCCGGGTGGAATCATTTTATGGCATTAGCCGCGCGGATGAAAATTAAATTGATTACGCAGTCCCTTCAGCGATGAATGCCGCGGGAGCCAAAATATCCCGGGCATGGCCGCCTTGATTTTATCGCCATGATGGCGAACGGCCATTTGGCAGGATTGAAGCCGGGAGGAGATGCTGTCCCTGAACGAATTCCCTGCCCGGCACCGCGAAAATTGCAGGTTGATCGCAGCGCCCGGATGCGGATAATGGCGGCATGCTTCTATACATAACGACAGCAATCGTGGCGGGCGGCCTGGGGGCGGGGAATGCCGGCGCGCAGCGATCTGAGCATGCACGGCATTACCGCTATGCGGCCGCGGATCCCAGGCACTGCCCGACCCCGCGCTCGGATCGCGCAGTAGAATGATGCCGCTGTGTATAAATCCCCGTTTTTGCCTTGCCGCGATGGCGATGTTGCTGTTGAGCTTCGGCTGTGCGACTTACCAGCCGAAGCAGACCGATAATATCTGTTCCATCTTCCGTGGCGATATCAAGAGGTACAAGTCTGCCCGC
>JAJZEQ010000264.1 GCA_021851345.1 Pseudomonadota bacterium | reverse complement strand
GTCGCTACCGAGTAACGCGCAATGTCTGAATCGAGCAGATCGAAGCTTTGCAGGATGCTCACGGTGACCGGGAGTGCCGTGATTGAAACGCAAAGCCCGAGAAAGACGGTCCTCATCACATCCAGTTCAAACGCGACGCCTACCAGTATGCCCCCTGCCAGCGGTATGACGAAGCCAAGAATCGCGATTACGAGCCCTTTGCCCCGCAATGAATCAACCACGTCCCTGAAGTTCATTTCCAGACCCGCAGAAAGAACGATGAGAAAAACTGCAAAATCCGCAATGCCGGAAAGTGCCGCATTAGCCTCGATCAGATGGAAGAGGCTAGGCCCGAGTATCACGCCCGCAAGCATTTCTCCAATGATGGCGGGCTGTTTGAATCGATGAAAAGCCTGTCCAAGCAGACGTGCAACAACGATGAGAATGAGCAGATTGGTCAACAAAGGCATGATGAGAGCCTTCTTCCTGGTTTAATGGTTTAGGGGAAATTATTGCGGCTTCGCACTCTTTGCAACAATGACATATTCCCTGCCTATAAAAAATAGGAGGGCATCACCCGATTCTTCGGCAGCCCGGATATTCTTGCTACGGTGTTTTCGTCTGGCGAGCGTAAAAGAAGTTGGTTGCCTCGACGAAGCCGTCGACGCTGCCACAATCGAACCGCCGACCCTGGAAACGATAGCCTATGACCTTCCCGTTTGCGGCCTGCGTTTGCAAAGCATCGGTGAGTTGCACTTCACCATTCTTGCCGGGCGGAGTGTTCTGTAATATCTCGAAAATGTCCGGTGTCAGGATGTAGCGCCCGATGACGGCGAGATTGGACGGGGCATCCTGTGGTGCCGGTTTTTCCACCATGCGCTCGACCCGGATGTGTTCATCATCCAGTTGTTCACCGCTGATGATGCCGTATTTGTCTACTTCGCCAACCGGCACTTCCTCTACCGCTACGACGCTGAAGCGATATTTTTCATAAACACGCACCATCTGGGCCATGACGTTGTCGGATTCCCCCACGCACAGGTCATCGGCCAGGATCACCCCGAATGGTTGATTTCCAATCAGCATTTCGCCAGTGAGGATGGCATCACCCAGACCGCGCATATGGGTCTGTCGCGTGTAGGAGAACGTACATTTATCAATCAGTTCACGGATGCTGTGCAGCCTGCTTTCCTTGCTGGTTCCGCTGATCTGGTCTTCCAGCTCATAGGTGATATCGAAGTGATCCTCAATGGAGCGCTTGTTGCGCCCTGTGACGAAGGCGATATTTTTCATGCCCGCTTCGAGTGCCTCTTCCACGCCGTATTGAATGAGCGGTGTGGTAAGAATGGGCAGCATCTCTTTGGGTTGGGCCTTGGTTGCGGGAAGAAAGCGGGTTCCGTATCCGGCTACAGGGAAAAGGCATTTCGTGATCATGGTTTGTTCCTGTGAGATTAATCGGCCAGCCAATAAAATGACAATGCCGGAATGATGATTTGATCGTTTTCCGGGAGGACGCTCGCGCCCGAGCAGAGGTCCTTCATTCCCTGCTGCTGGAAAAAACCGAGTGTTTTTATCGCGCCTATGCCGAAGGTTTGCGGCGCGACATTGAAATTGGCGACTACCAGCATTTTGTTGCGGCTGTTTTGCGGGTCGGTCCGGGAAAAGACCAGAATGTTGGGGTTGTCCACCTCCAGCAATTGCCGGTTGTCGAAGTCTGCGAATGCGGTTGTTTCCTTGCGCACCGCGATCATTTTTTTCAATGCGATGAATATCCGGTGTTCCACGGTGCCGGCCTGATGGCGCTTTTCCGCCTTGCTCCAGTCAAAGCGCGAGCGGTGCATCCAGCGATTGTCATCGCGTTCGGCTGGGTCGGCGAGATATTCCAGGCTGTTGAGCATACCGATCGCATCGCCGTAATAAAGCAGTGGTATTCCGCCGAATGACAGGATCATGCTGTGCAGCAGCAGGATGGTTTTGATCGAGGCATCGACGGCCTGTTCATCCTGGTTCTCGAGCGCGGCTTCGAGTCCGGCCAGCGAGGCGAGGGAACCGGAGATGCGTGCATCGCCGGTCTTGGGGTTGTCGCCGAACGGCAGGCCCCTGGAAGTTGAGCCGGGAAATTTCCCGGTGAAATAATCGATCAGGAAACGGCGGTGCTGGGCCGGGTCGTAGCCGGACAGGCGCGCATCGTTATCATCGAAACCCAGGCCGATGTCATCGTGGCAACGCACATAGTTCAGCCAGGTTGCCCGCTCCAGCTTTGCCGGCAGGTTCTTGATTCCCCTGTTAAGCAGGCTCGCATTCTTGGTTGCGACCGCATCCCATAGCAAAGCCATGAATGTCGCGTTGTATGCGATCTCGCACTCTTTTGCGTTGATTGCATCCTCGCCGAAATACTTGGCGATCTCACCCGGAGAGACGATAGCCTCGGCGATGAACAGCACACCCGGCGCAGTCACCTGGCAGCAGTCTTTCATCAGTTGCAGCAGCAAATGCGCTTCGCGCTCGTTCTGGCATGGGCTGCCGATCTTTTTCCACAAAAAGGCCACCGCATCCAGCCGCAGAATGTCCGCCCCCTTGTTGGCCCAGAACAGGATGATGTCGATCATTTCGATCAGCACCCCGGGGTTGTGGTAGTTCAAATCCCACTGGTAATTGTTGAACACCGTCATCACCCACTTGCCCATTTCAGCATCCCAGGTGAAATTGCCGGGCGAGGTGGCGGGAAATACTTCGGGCATGGTCTCTTCATATATATCCGGCATCTCGCGATCATCAAAGATGTAGTAGTAGTCCTGATATTTCTTTTCACCTTCGCGTGCTTTTTTTGCCCACTCGTGTTCGTCAGAGGTGTGGTTGACCACGACATCGAGGACCAGCAGCATGTCGCGTTTTTTTAGGTTGGCAGCCAGTAATTCGACATCATGGGATGTTCCGATGCGGGGATCGATCTTGCGGAAATCGCGCACCGCATAGCCACCGTCGCTGCGGTCGGGAGGGCAATCGAGTATGGGCATGATGTGCAGCATGTTGATGCCCAGATCCTGCAGGTAGGGCAGCTTTGTGTGCAAACCTTTCAGGTCTTCGGCGAAACGGTCGCAGTACAACGCCATGCCGACCCACTTCTGGCTCATGAACCAGTTGTAGTTTCTTTCGCGCGCCAGATCCGATTTTCGCAGATGGGGCGACCGTTCGATGTAGCGGAGCGCAAGGGTTTCCACCAGACTGACTATCTGTTCCTTGAAATCGGGACGGTCGCCATACAGCAGGCGGAACAGGGAATGGATAGCGTAAAAGTTCGCCCCGAGGCGGGTATAAAAATGCCGCAGACGAAAACTCCCGATCTCGGGTTTCAGCTCGAGCAGTATTTCATTCAGCAGTGCGTGTGAAGCTTGTTCGTACATCAGCGGCCTTTCCTTTTTTCTGGTTCAGGGTTGCACACGCAACCATGCGTCCACTTCCGGCCAATAATGCGCGACACCTTCGAGGATTCCGGCGCTGTAATTTCCGTTCATGCCGAGATAGCCGCCCTTGGCGATGTAGAGTTTATGCTTGTTCGCGTTTGCCACCAGGCTTTTAATTTCTGCATCAGCATTGGCCACCAGCACAGCTGGTATGTCGCTCGTCAGCACGTTCAGGTCATTGCCGCTGTCTCCGGCAAAGATCGCGGTTTCGCTGTCGAAGTCGCTGCGCGATATCAGGAACCGGATGGCGTGCAGTTTGCTGGCGCCGGCCGGCAAAACATCCAGCAAGCCCAGGCCGGCTGCTGCATCGATGCTCCAGATCAGATTGGCCCTGATATTGGCATACTTTAACCGCTGGTCTATCTCGGCGACTAATTTCCGCGCGTCCGTTTCGACAGGAACATGGAAACTGAGCTTGTGGCGATTCTGTTTGTCCTGTTCCTGCAGGCGCAGCACCGGAAAAACACTCAATAAGCTGTACAGGTCGTCGTGTGTCAAACCCTGCCAATCGGGGGCAATATGATCGTCCCATTCATCCCATTGCTTCCAGCCGGATGAATAAATCGTCGTGCCGACATCGCCGATGACAAAATCGGGTTGCGGCAGGCCAAACTCGGTGATGGCCTGTTCGACGAGGGCGCGGCTTCTGCCGGTCACATAGGCAAGCGTCACCTCTTCGCGGTTCACCAGCAGCCTGAACCGTTCCCTGGCTTCCGGTGATTCGGGCTGTGTGCCGTTCGGGATCAGCGTCCGGTCGAGGTCGGTACATAGCAGGAATCGTGTCATGATGCGGTGCCTTCCATTGCTCTTGAGAAAAAGTTGTAGTGGTCCATCGCTTCCAGGATTCCCGCCGCATGTGTTTTTTTTGCGAAATATATCTTGTCGATGTTGGCCAGATCTGACAGTTCCGCAAGGTGGCGGTTGTCCACGACCACGCCCAGCGTATTGCCGCGCAACATGTCTGCATCGGCACCGGTAACGCCGGCGACCAGCGTGTTTTCAAGCGGGAAGCCGAGCTGTTCTGCGCACCAGCGCAGCGCCAGCCCCTTCGAAGCCCTGACCGGGAGGACATCGAGGAATTGGCCGAATGAAAAAATAACGTTCACGGCCTGCTCGTTGCGCAACAATATTTGCCGGATATTCTGGATATCTGCCACCGCAGGATCGACGTAGTAGCTGATTTTGAAAGCGCTCTGATACCTTCTCGGCTGCATTTCAAGCCCGGGCATTTCCATGAGGATGTCGCGCACCGCCTGCCGGTTCCACAGATGATCTATGTGGCGGCCCCAGACGGCGTCTTCGGTCAAGTTTGGTGCATAGTGGATTTCCGTTCCCTGGCCGGTGATCAAAACATCGGGTTGGCTTATGTTGTGCAGCTTCAGCGTGGCCAGTGCATCGTCAAGTCGGCGCCCAGTTGCGATACCGAAGATGATGGCTTTGCGGTGTGTGCGCAGGTTTTCCAGCAATGGAGGCAATGATTCCCGGTCACCGATCAGGTTCAGGTCCAGACTGGTGAAGAACGCCTGATCGCGAAACACGCCGGCACGCCGGCGCAATTTCATTCTGGAAAGCGGTTCGGTTTTCCTTACCAGGGGTTGGATGACCTCAAGATATTTTTCCACGTGTGCCTTCCATGAATAATGGCGGCATACGCCTTGAATACCGTTCCCGGCATAAATTTGCCATTTCTGTCTGTCCGTCAAGGTCTGGAGCGCAGTTTTCGCCATGGCCGTTTTGTCGAGCGGGTTGATCAGGCATCCATTCTGGCAATTCCTGATGATGTCGATCGGCCCGCCGTCCCCTGTTGCCACGATAGGCAGGCCGCAGGCGGCGGCTTCGATCAGCGTCAGGCCGAAAGGTTCGGTTAGCGCGGGATTGACGAACACGCCGCCGGATGCCGCGGCAAGGCGGTAATAATCAGCCACGTTTTCCGGCCTGTGATGCTTGGGATATGCAACCTTTCCATACAGGTCATATTTGTCAATCGCCAGCAGTATCTCATTCAGCACTGCACGCGAAATATTTTCCATGTCCTGGATGTCATCACGATTGCCTGCCAGGATTACCAGGTTTGCAGCCTGTTGCAATTGGGGTGATTCGCCGTAGGCTTCAATCAATGCAACGATGTTTTTTTTCGGGTCGGGGCGCGACAACGCCAGGATGACTGGCTTGCCGGGCTGATTCAAAAAGCGTTCGAGTTCGCGGGCGATATCGCTATCATTTTCGTTTTTCTGCGGCGGAAAGAATTTCTCCAGGTCGGTGCCGGGCGGGATCACCCGCATCCTGTCGGGCTGGTAGAAATCATAAAGCCCGTACTGTTGTTCTATTTCATGCTGCGTGCTGGTAATCACGCGTTCGGCGACGCCCAGCGTGGTTTCCTCGGCTTCGATACGGCGAGTGATGTTGTAGCTGGTTTCGATCTCGCCCCGTTTGACGCCGCTGGCCAGCAGTTGCTGGCGTTTGTTTCGACCCAATGAATGTCCGGTGTGCACCAGCGGAATACCCAGTTGGTGAGAAAGCCGCGAACCCACATAACCCGCATCCGCATAGTGGCTGTGGATGATATCCGGGATGCGATCCTGGCTTTTGAGATAGATGAGGGCATTATCCGAGAAGTTTTCCAGGCAGTCCCACAACATCTCCTTGCGCAGGTATTTCTGCTCGCCGCATTCGACGCGTACGATGCATGATTTGCCGGACAGTGGCTCGACAGGCTCGGCATAATCGGGGCTGATCTGGCTGTCGATGACGCGCCGCGTCAGCAGCACGACTTTGCCGACATCTTCGCGTTCAGCCAGAGCGCGGGCGAGTTCCACGACGTACTTGGTTTGACCGCCAGTGTCTGCATCGCGCCCCAGCTCGAGATCGTGGCCGCGGATCAACCCGTGCACACTGATCAACAGGATATACAAAGGTTGGCCGGAGTGGGCAGTGTGCTGTTTCATATGCCCCAGTCGCGTGTGTAGGGTTGATAGAAATCCGCATGGTCGGGAATTGCCCCGCGTATCCCGCAAATCGCGGCGGCGAAACTATTGGCCCTTTCCAGCGTTACAGTCACTGACCAGTGCAACAGTGTTCCCAGGATGCACACAGCGGAGAAACCGTCACCGGCGCCCACTGTATCCACTGTCGTTGCTGCCGTGTCTTTTCCTGCGGCCTCGGTTATCCGGCCGTTCCGATCGACCTGCCACGCCCCGTTTTTTCCGCAGGTGACCACGGCCTGGTTGAGGTCGAACCGGTTCATCAGTTCCACAACCTGGTTTTGTTCGGTGTTCCCGGCCAGGTCGAACATTTCCGCCAGCAACCCCAGTTCTTCCGCATTCAGTTTCATGACATCCGCGTATTGCAGGGATTGCCGGATGGTTTTTTCGTCATACCAGGGTGCGCGCAGGTTGATATCCAGGAATTTCATGGAACCAGTGCTGCGCAGCAGGACTTTTAACGCCCGACCCGATATCTCATTGCGTTGCGCCAATGTGCCGAAATAGACCAGAGCGGGATCAACGGACAATGAGGTCATGCGCACCATTGAAGGATGGATGAAATCGTAGGCCTGCGCGGGGAGGATGTCGAAGCGGTGCTGGCCGTCCTTGAAATGAACCAACACCCGGCCGGTCGGATGGCGGTTGCCGCACTGGATACCTATGGTTTCCATTCCGTTTTGCGACATTACGCCAAGCACTTGCTCGCCCAGTTTGTCATTGCCCAGGCGTGTGATCAGGACAGGATTTTGCCCGAAGGCTTTCAGATGTCTTGCCAAGTTGAACGGCGCACCACCCAGAACGGCCCGATCGTGGAATATGTCCACCAATACCTCGCCGAACAACACGATTGTACCTTTCTGGTTGGTGCGAAGCCCGGATATTCTGGAAGTCGATTGTTGGGAAAACGGGATTAGTGCCATTGGTTCGCTTGTTCCTTTTCTGATTATTCAATCTGGTATTCCACGGGGGATTTCCGGCCTGAAACAGGTCATGGCGACCTTTGTGCTCGCTTGAATACCCGTCAGGATATTCAGTTTTGCCGGCTTTGATTGCGCAAAGGAAGGATATGCCTCTGAACGCGGTAGAATCTGAGAGCAAGTCGAAATTGCAGGAGAGGCAAGCACAACAATGTCGGGATTATTCCCATCAAATTTCTACTGTCATGGAACTACCCATGCCGGGAATCGAACAAGGTATTATTATGATGCAAATTATATTTATGTAAATATAATTGGTGAAAACTGGAAATGCAAGCTTTATAATCAAATTTGCCGAAGCAATATAGAGCTTACGAATGAAAGGAATATTTTGACCAGCCGCAACAAGGAGCAATTGTCACTTCAGGTGCTAAAGAAATTCAGGGTCATTTACGGCTCCGTGCGCCAGCATTTTCGGCAAATTGAGCAGACCTGCGGGGTGACCGGATCGCAGTTGTGGATATTGCAGGAAATCGCCAATACTTCGGGCATCGGTGTTTCGGAATTGGCGGAGCACTTGTCTATCCACCAGTCCACCTGCAGTCAACTGGTGGAAAAGCTGGTCGCCAGCAAAATGATAATCAAGGAACGCAGCAAGGAAGATCAGCGCCGTGTCGGCTTGCGCCTGACAGAATCGGCTGCCGCGCTGCTGGCAAGTGCCCCCGGCCCGGCTGAAGGCGTGCTGCCGGAAGCATTGCGTTCACTTTCCGTGGAAACAATTCAGGCATTGAACCTGTCGCTGGAAAAGGTGATCGACCAATTGAAGGTGAAAGACGACAAACTGGCCGGGCAGCCGTTGTCGGATTTGTGAGATTGCTTGCCGGATCCATATCTGGCCGGCGCGCATGAGATGGCTGGGCTAATTATTGTTTCGCAGTAATAAAGTCCCCGAGCAAGCGGCTGGCATAAGACATCACTTGCGTAATCGCGTTTCGCCGCCCGGGTTGGTGTAAACAAATCGCCGGATACAGCCAGCACCCGCTGCAATTGTGCTACTTGCTGTCTTGCGATGCGATGAATCGAAATGCGGGCGCATGGCCTTGTTTGTCCTGCCCGGCATAGATGGTCAGGTGCGGATAGGGGATCTCTATGCCAAGTTCGTCAAATGCCCGCTTGAGCTTTCCGAGGAAAGCACGGCGTATGCTCCACTGTTCCAGTGGAACGGTCTTGAAGCGGCAACGCAGGGTCACCGCCGAATCGCCCCATTCCTGCACGCCCGCGATCTCGATGTCTGCCAATATAATTGCGCTGTAATCCTTGTCCTCGCGCATCTCGGCGGCCACCTTGCGCATCACTTCAAACACTTCGTCCACGTTTTCCCGGTAGGCGATGCTCACGTCGATCACCGCATAGGCATGGCCCCGTGACTTGTTGGTCACGGTGGTGATCAGTCCGTTGGGTATGTAATGGACGCTTCCCTCGTAATCGCGCAGGCAGATATAGCGCAGAGTAATGTCTTCCACGGCACCGCTCTTGGAACATACTTCGACCACGTCGCCCTGCCGGATCTGGTTTTCCAGCAGCAGGAAAAAGCCGTTGAAATAATCCTTGACCAGGTTTTGCGCCCCGAAGCCGACAGCCAAACCGACCACTCCGGCCGCGCCGAGTATGGGTGCGATGGAGATGCCCAGTTCGCTCAAAGCCAGCATGCCAGCGACCAGCGAGATCACCACCGTGGAGATGTAGCGGAACACGCGCGCCAGCGTTTCGATGCGCCTTCCATCTTCGGCCGTGCCTGCGCGGGTATTCATGTAGTTGCGGAAGACGCGAATCAGCATGCGGCTCATTCCCGCCAGTATCCAGGCCAGGATCAGGATGACGATGACGTGCAGCAGTTCTTTCGATATATGCAGGTACTCTGAATATGAATGGATATCCATGGTGT
The DNA here is from genome assembly GCA_021851345.1 of Pseudomonadota bacterium. GTDB lineage: Bacteria > Pseudomonadota > Gammaproteobacteria > Burkholderiales > Gallionellaceae > Gallionella. The sequence goes on along the minus strand of JAJZEQ010000264.1, from coordinate 2,963 downwards.
GTCCTTTGGGGCGTGTCCTTTGCAGCGTGTTCATTGGCTTGCAGGCGCGGCAGTGTCAGTTGCGCTGATGCCGCCGTTAAAGTCGAGTGTATCTCGTCATGTATAATCCGGCCAATAAAATTTGGAGATTTTTGATGTCCACAACAATTCTGGTCATAGGCATGCTGGTGTTTTTTGCGCACTTTCTGTCGCTGCAATTTCGCAAGACCCATATTCCGGATGTGCTGGTGCTGATGCTTATCGGTATCGTTATGGGCCCGGTGCTTGGCATAGTCAAGGCGGAAGATTTTGGCAAGGTAGGCTCTTTGATCGCCACCATTGCCCTGGTGGTGATCCTGTTTGAAGGCGGAACTTCGCTGAACCTTAATGTGCTGGGAAAATCACTGGGCACGACCGGTTTTCTGGGCATTGTCTGCTTTGTGCTGACTTCTATCATCGCCGCGCTAGTCGGATTTTTTGCGCTGGGCTTGTCGCCGCTTGCCGCCGCCATCCTCGGCGTCACTCTGGGAAACACCTCCTCGGCTGTGGTCATTCCGATGGTGAATTCTCTGGGAATGTCGGAAAAACCTGCCACTGTACTGGTGCTGGAATCGGCATTAGCTGACGTGCTGAGTATTGTCGCCGTGTTGGCTTTGTTGCAGGTTCATACGCAAGGCGGTGTCGAACCGGGCAAGCTGGTGGGCAGTGTGCTGGCCTCCCTGATTTTTGCGGCGGTGATCGGCGTGCTGGGCGGAATCGGCTGGCTGCTGGTACTGGACAAGGTGCGCGGCTTTCCCAATACCATATCTTCCACACTCGCCTATGCCTTTATCGTTTATGGCCTGACCGAAATATTGGGTTTTTCCGGAGCGATTGCAGCGCTGGCATTGGGCATCACACTGACCAATTTCGAAAAGTTTGGCCTTTACCGTTTTTCAAACATTGATCAGAACATCGTGCCGCTGAATGAAACTGAGCTGACGTTCTACAGTGAAGCGGTATTTCTGCTGAAAACCTACTTCTTCGTCTACCTCGGCATTTCCATCCGTTTCGGTGAGATGCATCTGGCTTTGGTCGTGATCGGGATCGTGCTGGTCATATATGCGATGCGCCTGGGACTGACCCGTTTTATTGTGCGCGATGCCAGCTATAGCCTGCGCGATGCCGCCATCACCTCGATGATGGCGCCCAAAGGCCTGGTGTCTGCTGTACTGGCCACATTGCCGCTTGAATATGGCATTGCAGGGGGAGCAATAATTCGTGACGCAGCCTACATGGTGGTGTTGGTCAGCATTACGCTGACGGCATTGTTGGTCATTGCCTACCCTTTCCCCACCACACAAAAAATCTACGCCCGTTTACTTGGCAGGCCGCTGCCGGCAAAAAAGGAACATTAGCCCCGGCTCCCCTGAACATGAGCGGCAAAAACCTGTTGCACCGCTTTTGTGTTTTCGATGCTCCTATAGAAATCTTTCAAGCATACCGGGGTTGTACATGGCAGTTGAAACCGAACTCAAGTTGCGCGTCAGTCCCGAGCAGTTTGCCAGGCTGAGGCGGCATGCAATGCTCAAGGCGCATTCACTGACACGCCCGGTCACGCGCCGCCTGTACAACATCTATTACGATACACCCAAGCTCGATCTATATCAGTCCGGAATGGCTCTGCGCCTGCGACGCGCCGGACGGCAATGGCTGCAAACATTGAAAGGTGGAGGTTCGGTCAAGGCCGGCCTGCATCAGCGCAGCGAATGGGAAGTGCAGGTGCGCGGCGCCGCCCTGGATTTTTCCGTGCTGGCGGCGGAATGGGATGTACATCTGCCGGCGTCGCGGCGCAAGAGACTGCGGCCGGTTTTCGTCACGGATTTCTCCCGCACCAGCCGGATGCTGCTTTGGCAGGGCGCGCAGATCGAATTGTGCATGGACCAGGGCATGATCAGCACCGAACAGCGCAGCACGCAGCTCTGCGAGCTGGAGCTCGAATTGAAATCCGGCGAACCACAACAGTTGTTCGCTTTGGCACAGGCGTTGCTGGATATCGTGCCGTTCGAACTGGAGGCGGTCAGCAAGGCGGAACAAGGCTATCGTTTGTTGTCGGGGTACTTGGCGCACCCGGTCAGGAGTGTTGCGCCAGTACTGGCTGAAACGGACACCTTGGCAGAGGTATTGAAAGCACAGATATGGTCCTCCCTGCAGCATTTCCAGAACAACCTGTCCGGTGCAATGGATGGCGATGACGCCGAATATCTGCACCAGATGCGCGTCGCCTTGCGCCGCTTGAGGGTGGTGCTGCGCATGGCTGAAAAATTTCGATCCGACGAGAATCTGGCCGCATTGAACCGGGATATTTCAGCGTTGTTTGTCACTTTGGGGCGGATACGCGAATGGGATGTGTTCATCGCCCAAACGATGCAGCCGCTGTGCGCGCAGATCAAAGGCCATCCCGGTTTGCAGGCTTTGCTGGCAGCTGCCATGCGGCAGCGTTCTGCCTGCCATGCAGTGCTGCGCGATGCGTTGCAGGCGCGCGAACTGCAGCGCTTGCTGTTGCGATTCGCCGTCTGGATGCATGGTGATTATTGGCAGCATACCGAATGGCATCAGGCAGCCGAGGATCAGCAGGCAGTGCAGAATTTCGCGAGCCATCGTTTGCGCAAGCTGGCTAAACAATTTGCCCGCTCCGCACGGCATCCGGATAGTGTCGATTCCCTGCAATTGCACGCCCTGCGTATTCTCGCCAAAAAGCTCAGGTATAGCGCGGAGCTATTTTTGTCTCTATACGACAGGCGCAAAACCAAAACTTTTCTGGCTGCGTTAGGCGGAATGCAGGACGTGCTCGGGCAGGTCAACGATGATGTGGCTGCGCAACGTTTGCTGGACAAACTGGCGGGGGACGAATGTCTCGCTGCGCATCAGGAAGCGATCGTTTTGTCCAGGGGCTGGATCACGCAGGACCTGTCCGGTCAGCTTGCGGCCTTGCGCAACTCCAC
>JAJZEQ010000149.1 GCA_021851345.1 Pseudomonadota bacterium | reverse complement strand
ATATGATCAGCACCAACTCGATGACGGGAGAATTGAAATAACCGATATTGGCATCATGCGTCGAAAACCCGCCCAGCCCCATCGTTGCAAACGCATGGCAGATCGCGTCCAGCCAGCTCATGCCCACCGTCTTCAACGACGCAATGCAGGCGATGGTGATAGCCAGATAAACCAGCCACAAATTGCGCGCCGTTTCGGTAATGCGCGGGGCAAGCGCGGCGTCCTTCATCGGCCCCGGGGTTTCCGCCTTGAACAACTGGCGCCCGCCGACGCCCAGCAGCGGCAGGATCGCCACCGCCAGCACAATGATTCCCATGCCCCCCAGCCAGTTCAGCTCATGCCGCCAGATGTTGATGGCGGGCGGCAGACCATCCAGCCCGGTCAACACCGTCCCGCCGGTGGTGGTCAACCCGGACATGGTTTCAAAATATGCGCCGGTAAACGACAAGCCCTTGATCGCCATGAGCAGCGGCAGCGTGGCGAATGCCGGCATCGCGGCCCACATGGTCACCACCAGCAGGTATCCGTGCCTGACCGACAACTCGCTTCTGTAGCGGCGCGTCAGCAGCCACATCACAAACCCGGTGGACGCAGTCCAGACCATTGCCAGGAGAAATTCGACCAGAGTCCCGTCGTGGTTTATCCATGAAGTCGCCAGGGGCAACACATAGCTGGCGCTGAACACCATCAACATCAAGCCCAGGGCACGGATAACTGACAGGGTACGCTGCATCAAAAAAACCCGATATTGACCTGAAAAAGTTTTTCAACCTTGCGCACCATGGCCTTGTTGATGACGAACACGATGACGTGGTCCTCGGCTTCGATGACCACATCATGATGGCCCATGATGACGTCGTCTCCGCGCACCAGTGCGCCTATGGTCGCACCCTTGGGCAGGTCGATTTCGTCAATGCGCCGCCCGACCACGAGGGAGGACTGGCGGTCGCCGTGCGCCACCAGCTCGAGCACCTCGGCAGCGCCCCGTCGCAACGAATGCACCGCCACCACGTCGCCCATCCGCACATAGGCAAGCAGGGATCCTATCGTGACATGCGCCGGCGAAAGCGCGATATCAATATTGCCGCCCTGCAACAGATCCACGTAGGCGCTGCGATTGATCAGTGCGATCACCTTGCGCGCGCCGCCCTGCTTGGCCAGCAGTGCGGACATGATGTTGTTTTCATCGTCGTTGGTGAGCGCACAAAACACATCCACATCGCCCACGTGCTCCTCCTGCAGCAGTCTTTCGTCCGTGCCATCACCATTCAGCACCAGCGTGCGGGTGAGTTCCGCGGCTAATTTCTTGCATGCATTCTCGCTGTACTCGATCAGCTTGACTTCATAATCGCGTTCCAGCGCCTTTGCCAAACGCCGGCCGATATTCCCGCCGCCAACGATCATCACGCGCCTGGCGGGCTTATCCATCCTGCGCATTTCCTTGAGCACACTGCGGATATTGTCGGTTGCGGCGATAAAGAATATCTCGTCGCCTTCCTCGATCACTGTGCTGCCCTCCGGAATGAGCGGGCCGTTCTTGCGAAAAATCGCCGCAACGCGGGTTTCAACCTGCGGCATGTGTGTACGCAAATAACTCAGCGGCTTGCCAATCAACGGCCCGCCGTGGAAAGCGCGCACGGCCACCAGCGATGCCTTGTCCTGGGAAAACTTGAGCACCTGCAGAGCCTCGGGGAACTCGATCAGCTTGGCGATGTAATCGGTGAGTATCTGCTCGGGGCAGATCGAAAAATCCACGCAGAAATTATCCTTGCTGAACACTTCCGGACGGGCCAGGAAATCTGCCGAACGGATTCTGGCGATCCGTGTCGGCGTGTTATAAAGGCTGGAGGCCAGCTTGCACGCCACCATGTTGACTTCGTCGCTTTGCGTGACAGCCAGCAGCATGTCCGTATCCGCAATGCCGGCCTGTTCGAGCACCGAGGGATGGGCGGCGTTGCCAACCAGGGTGCGCAAATCCAGCCTGTCCTGCAATTGGCGCAGTTTTTCCCCGTCGGAATCCACCACGGTAATATCGTTCGCCTCGCTGACCAGGCTTTCGGCCACTGAGGAACCCACCTGTCCCGCTCCCAGTATCAATATCTTCACTGCTGATCCCCGAATCTATGCCGAACCCTACGATTGCGCCCTTACCCAGCTCTTCCATTCGCCGAATAATTTTTCATCGTGCGCGGCGATGACAGATCGTTGCCATATGTTGCATTGCCCGAAATCATCACTCTCGATGCAGCAAACGTGCCCGCCGGTTTCCTGCAGCACCAGCAGGCCGGCCGCATAATCCCACAGCTTTTGCCCGCCATGCAGATAAATATCGTAACGGCCCGCCGCGGTGTAGCACCAGTCCAGCGCGCTTGCACCGAAATTCCGCTGCGAGCTGTAGGGCGGATTGGTCGCCAGCTGCGTAACCAGTTTTTTCTTGAGGCGCTTCAAATCCACGCTGGCCAGTGCCTGCGCCAATGTAACCGCGACTTCGCGCCCGACCAGTTTTTCGCCGTTCAGGAATGCGCCCTTGCCATGCTCGGCCGAGAACATCTCGTTCGCCACCGGGTCGTACACCACACCCAGCACGCTCCTGCCTTCGCGGACCAGGGCTACCGATACCGCGAAATAGGGCAGGCCGCGCACGAAGTTCGATGTGCCGTCGATCGGATCGATGCACCATATCCCCTCCTGCCCTGTTTCCCACAGCGCGCGCTGTTCTACGGCAGTCATCTCTTCACCCAGCACCGGCACGTTGAGTATCGCCTGCAGTTTTTTGGTCAGCGCGTTTTGCGCGGCAATATCAGCCTCGGTGCACAGGCTGCCGTCGCTCTTGTGCTGATGCGCCACCTT
>JAJZEQ010000152.1 GCA_021851345.1 Pseudomonadota bacterium | reverse complement strand
AGCAGATTTGCCGCATTGAACCGGCCGACCAGCGCACACTCCAGTTGCGCCGCCCCCCAGCTGGAATGCACGGCGATACACAAACCCTGCCCGTTCATTTCCAGCAGATTTCCATACACCATGCGCAAGCCCAGCCTCTCGGCGAGTTGCAGTGCGGTATCGCTCAGACCGTAACCAATCACTTCCACATCCTGCTGCGGGAGGGTGGCGGCTGATCCGCCGGGCAACCCCGCGCGTCCTTCTTGCAGGGACAACTGTTCGGCCAGCTCAACCCCATAAGCATCGTCCAGATTCAGCACCACGTATTCGAGACTTTGCCAGTCGAACAGCCTGCGCTTGGCTGCCGCATAACTTTGCATGTCTCCGTGGTAATCGAGGTGATCACGGCTCAGGTTGGTAAACATCGCCACATCAAAACGCACGCCATTGACACGCTCCTGGGACAGCGCGTGCGAGGATACCTCCATCGCCACGGCTTGCGCGCCATCCCGCAGATACCCGGCCAGCAGGCCGTGCACGCGTACAGCATCGGGCGTGGTATTCGCCGTTGCCTGCAACGCATCGGCGCGGCCGTTGTCCCCCGGAAAGCCATTGCCCAGCGTGCCGATCAGCGCGCATTTTTTTGCCGAATCACTCAGGGCGCGGGCTATCCAATGGCTGGTCGAGGTCTTGCCGTTGGTCCCGGTGACGCCCACCACCCACAACTTTTCCGACGGCGTGCCATACACCACGTCCGCCAGCCAGCCGGCTTTGCGGCGCAAATCGGCCACGCCAAGGTTCGGCACCTGCCAGCCTTCAATCCAGGAAAAATTCCGCTCTTCCCAGATCACCGCGTTTGCGCCCCGTGCAATGGCGTCAGCAATGAATTGCCGTCCATCGGACTTTTCGCCGGGATAGGCGATAAATGTGTCTCCGCGCCTGACTTCCCGGCTGTCGGTCACCATGCGCGAAATGGTTACATTCAGCCCGGCCAATTTCCGGAAGGGAAAGTCTGTCCCGTGCACGGAATCAGGGTTCATACCTCCTCCTTCACGATATCCGCGGGCGGGGCGATAACATTATTCAGCGGCGCATCGTTCGGCACATTGAGCTCGTGCAATGCGGCGCTTGTCACCTTGCTGAACACCGGTGCTGCAACCTCGCCCCCGTAATATTCGGCGCCCTGCGGATCATCTATCATCACCGCGACCACCAGGCGCGGATCCGACGCCGGCGCAACCCCGACGAACGATGCGACATAGTGATTGACGTAATGGCCGTTCTCCAGCTTGTGGGCCGTTCCGGTCTTGCCAGCCACGCGATAACCGGCCACCTGCGCCAGCGGGGCAGTGCCGCCGGGCAGCACCACCATTTCCAGCATGCCCAGCATTTCACGCGTAGTGCGCTCCGAAAACACCCTTATCCCCAATGGCGGGGCATCCAGCTTGAGCAACGAAATCGGTTTCAATTCGCCGTTGTTGGCAAAGATCGTATAGGCACGGGCCAGCTGCAACAGGTTCACCGATATCCCATGTCCATAGGCCATGGTCGCCTGCTCGATGGGCCGCCATGTTTTGGGGTCGTACAATTTTCCCGGTGCCTCGCCGGGAAATTTGCTGCCTGTCAATGCACCGAAGCCGCTTTCGGACAAGCCGCGCCACATTGTTTCAGGCTGCATAGCCAGGGCTATTTTGGCCGCGCCGATATTGCTGGATTTCTGGATCACCTGCGCCACAGTCAACCTTGGTTCCGGATGCGCATCGTGGATCTTTCTGCCGGCGAGAGAAAACACGCCATTTTCGGTGTTGATGATCGTGTTCGGACGCACGACACCCGTCTCCATCGCCATCGCCACGGTGAACGGCTTCAGCGTCGAACCGGGCTCGAACAGATCGGTAATGGCGCGGTTGCGCATCGCCCTGCTGCTGGTGTTGTCGCGGTTGTTCGGGTTGTAGCCGGGATAATTGGCAAGCGCCAGCACTTCCCCGCTGCGCGCATCGAGAATCACCACCGCACCTGACCTGGCACGATGCTGCTTGACCGCACTCTCCAGTTCGCGATAGGCAAGATGCTGCAAATTGCCGTCCAGACTAAGCACGATATCGCTGCCCGGTTTTGGCGGATGCAGGCTGCCGGCATCCTCGACGATGTGCCCGTGGTTATCCTTGATGACGCGCTGACTGCCGGGCTTCCCGGCCAGTTGATCCTGCATCGCCAACTCCACCCCTTCCTGCCCATTGTCATCCTGCCCGGTAAAACCAAGCACCTGGGCAGCCTCCTCCCCCGACGGATAATAACGGCGATATTCGCGCTGCAACGAAACCCCGGGGAGATTCAGATTCACCACTTTCTCCACCTGGTCGGGGGGAAGCAGTCTTTTAAGGTAGACAAAGTCGCGCGAGGTATCAAACAGGCGATTCGTTACTTCTCCCGCGTTCAATCCGAGTATCTGTGCCAGTTTTCTTATCTGTTGCCTGTCCGCTTCCACATCCGGCGGGCTCGCCCACACCGACTCCACCGGGGTGCTCACTGCAAGAGGCTCGCCATTGCGGTCGGAAATTTTGCCGCGATGTGCGCTAACCTCTACCACCCGGCTGTAGCGGGCATTACCCTTCTCCTGCAGAAAATCATCATGTATCCCCTGCAGATAAACTCCGCGCCCAAGCAACCCGGCAAAACCTGCCAGTATCGTAAAAAAAAGCGCAGCGGCGCGCCATCCCGGCAATTTCGCCGCTACGTTCATGTTTGCGTTGGCCGCGTAATTCATTGTGGCGAATTTGTCCCGTCGTTAGATCCTGCCCGTATGAATTGAACCTGCCCATCCTTGGGCAGTTGCATTTGCAGCTTTTGCACCGCCACTCCCTCTACACGCGCCGGTGCAGCCCAGGTACTTTGTTCCAGCTGCAACCGCCCCCACTCCACATCCATTTGCTGGGCCTGTTCCTTTTCCTTTTGCAGTTCTATAAACAATTTGCGTACCTTGTGTTGCGAAGTGACCACGCTCAATGCACATACCATCACAGCCGCCAGCAGCAAGGCCTGGTAGGCCGGGCTCAGGCGAACCACCCTGTCCATGACCGGCTTGAAAATCCCGGCAATATCTTTCTTCATGCGCGCACAATCGAAACAATGCCGTTACACCGCATCGCTGCGCTCTGCAACACGCATCACTGCGCTGCGCGCGCGCATATTTGCCTTGATTTCGGCTTCGCCGGCACGCAGGGCCCTGCCTATCAATTTCAGTTTCCCCTTCGGCACTTCGCTTGCGCGTATCGGCACTTTGCGCGGCAACTTATCGCCCTCGGCCATTTCACGCATATATTGCTTCACGATACGATCCTCCAGGGAATGAAAGCTGATCACCACCAGTCGCCCGCCTGTCTTGAGATGAGTCACACACTCTGGCAAGACCCGCGCAAGTTCCTCGAGCTCCCGGTTGATATAAATCCGTATAGCCTGAAAGGTGCGTGTCGCCGGATTCTGCCCGGCCTCGCGCGTGCGTACCGTTTTACCAACCAGCTCGACGAGTTCCCGCGTGGTATGAATTGGCTTGATTGCGCGCGCCGCAACAATCGCTCTTGCAATCTGTTTAGCAAACCGTTCTTCGCCGTAATCACGTATCACCTCCGCCAAAAAAGTTTCATCCACCTTCTCCAGCCACTGCGCCGCGGTCATACCGCCGCTGGTATCCATGCGCATATCCAGCGGCGCATCAAAGCGAAAACTGAACCCCCGCGTCGCCTCGTCGAGTTGCGGTGACGACACGCCCAGGTCAAACAGAATCCCGTCCACCTTCTGCACGTCCCGCTCGCGCAACACTTCCGCCAATTGCGCGAAACTGCTGTGCACGATTTGAAAGCGCCCGTCACTCCATTGCCTGCCCACCGCCACCGCTGACAAGTCCATGTCCATTGCAATCAGCCTGCCACCCGTACCCAGCCGCTTCAGAATTTCCGCGCTGTGCCCGCCTCGCCCGAACGTGCCATCCACATAAATGCCGTCCTGCTTGATTGCCAGCGCTTCAACCGCTTCGTGCAACAGAACGGTGGTGTGGGACATGCCCTCACTCACAAAACCCCCGCACAACCACGGCGCTTGCCGATGCTGCGTTAAAACGCGGCCCGTAACCCTCATTCAGCATTTTGCACGCCCCGGTTTTTGCAGGATGAGCAGGCGACCGTTGCCGCCCATCCCTGCCCAACCCACTTCGCCATCTTTTGCCTTGCCCCGGCTTCGCCGGCCACGCTCTGCAAATACTTTTTCACAGGGAAAAGCCGTCCAGCTCGGCCGGCAAATCGCCATCCATAAACGTCAGCGAGGCCTCCTGCTGTGCCTGCCACTTCGCCTCGTCCCACAATTCGAATTTGTTTCCCTGACCGACCAGCATCACGCGTTTGTCCAGCATCGCGTAGTTGCGCAGGGACGGAGAAATCAACACCCGCCCGGCGCCATCCATCAGCACATCCTCGGCGTAACCGATCAGGCGGCGCTGCAAAGCGCGTATTTTTGGATTGAGCGCCGAAAGCTTGAGCAGTTTCTCGCGTATCGGTTGCCACTCGGGTTGCGGATACATCAACAGGCAACCATCCGCATCCGCGGTAAGCACGAGATTGCCCGCACAACCGCTGAGCAGCATGTCGCGATGGCGCGCCGGTATTGCGAGCCTGCCTTTGCTATCCAGATTGAGTTGTGCTGCTCCCTGAAACATCGCCCCACCTCCCACTTTTACCCACTTTTCACCACTTGAACCCACTATATTGAAAAAAAACCCAATGGTCAAGCGAATAAACAGGATTTACCTTTACGGGACAAAGAGTTAGCGCGGAAAGTTAACAAAAAACAAATATACTTAATAAATAACAGATTAAGCAAATAATCTAAAGCGATTTGTTATGACGGGCGGGTATTCCGGGGGAAAGGGGGAGGGATGATGTTAGAAATAAAATCTGTAACAGTTTAATGAAGTCTGTAACCGATCATTTCATATGACTCACATTACCAAGCAGACAATAAGTACGCTCTATGTGGAATCGCCTAAAGATTTCGACATTAAACCGGAACGTCTCATCGCAGATACGGCATATGGCTCAGCGTCTATGTTGGGCTGGATGATCGAGGGAAAAGCCATCGAGCCGCATATTCCGGTGTGGGGCAAAACAGAACGCAAGGATGGAACTTTTGAGCGAGACGATTTCAAATAGAACGAAGAGGCTGACGAATATCGCTGTCCCGCCGACAAGGCACTTCGTAGTGAATGGCACCTGTTCAAGAGCCCACGTAAGCACGTTACCAACGCTGACACCATCATCTATCGTTCAAGTCAGCGTGATTGCGCTACCCGATTTGACGAAGTAACTGTCAGCGTTGAATTCTCTAACTTAGGAATAGGGTAACCTACAAAGTCAATAAAAATTAAATGTATTTACAGTTATCTTTTACGATGGTTTAATATTACGCATGCCTATCCACCATGCTACCTTGCACCAACTCAAGATTTTTGACACCGTGGCTCGACACATGAGCTTCGCCCGCGCCGCTGAGGAGTTGCACCTGACGCCGCCAGCCTTGTCCATCCAGGTAAAGCAGCTCGCCGAAATCGTCGGCCAGCCCCTCTTCGAGCAGGTCGGCAAGAAGATATATCTTACTCCGGCTGGGGAGGTTCTGACGACTGCTTGCCGAGACATACTCGACCGACTGGACAGCGTCGCCCAAGATTTCGCGGCGATCCAAGGACTGGAGAAAGGCAGCCTGAAGCTCGCCATTGTCTCTACCGCCAAATACTTAATCCCACGCCTGCTGGGGGACTTCTGCGCGAAACACTCCGGAGTCGACACCGCTCTGTTCGTCGGCAACCGGAAGGCCGTGCTGGAACGGCTCACTATCAATCAGGACGACCTCTATATCCTGAGCCAGCCACCGGAACATATGAACGTCACCATAGAACCTTTCGCCGATAATCACTTGGTGGTAGTGGCCAGGTCGGACCATCCCCTGACGTTGGAAAAAGACATCGCACCGTCACGCCTGCGGGACATTCCATTCATCATGCGCGAACCGGGTTCGGGAACGCGCACGGCCGCAGAGAAGTTTTTCGAAGGGCACGGTGTCGTTTTCAAGGCGCGCATGGAATTGGGCAGCAACGAGGCCGTCAAGCAGACAGTGTCGGGCGGTTTGGGTATGGCCGTACTGTCCGCCAGCACGTTGCGCGCGGAACTCGCCACCGGTGAACTGGCGGTACTCGACGTGCGCGGTTTTCCGCTGGAGCGCAAGTGGTACGTGGCCTATCCGGTGGGAAAGCAGCTTAGCCCGATAACCAGAGCATTCATCGAACACCTGTTCTCAGCTCCGCCCGCGAACTGGCTCAATCTACCCCAACCTCTTGCCATTACGAGTTCTGCCGGACGAAAGAAGCGGTCAGCGTCGTCGAAGTAAGCTGGGCCCCCTCATCTGCGACTCGGACTCACGGGTTGCAATAGTCGCAACGACTTGCAGACGCCGCCTTCTCCGGGCGCTCCACCGTCACCTGGTGGCCGCATCTGACGCAACGTTGGATGTCCGCTCGGGCTTCCCGGGTTGGAGTGCCGCAATCCTCGCAGGGCAGGCCGGGGACGCGCTCATCCATTTGGAAACCGGGCGCATCGCAGCTGGGGCACAAAGTGCAAAGCTTGCGCGCAAGGTCTTGAGCGGCTTGACCGATCATCTCCATGCGAGAGGGATTCATATGGGCGCGCACGTCGGTTTCAAGGAAGGCACTGCCGTTGCCTGCCTCGCCGCAGGCCCAGCGAAAGGACTCGCGCAACGTTTCCCAGTCGGCAATGCCTTTGCGAATGCGGGGATCGTTCTCGTGCTGCGGGCGTACCACCAAGCCGTGCTCAGGGAAACCTGATGCGCGGGCAAATGTCTCGACCTCATCCCAGTTTGGGGTGAGCAAATGAGAGTAACTGGTCGCGCCAGAGGCCACGCCGACCACTTCGATTCCCAGGGTATCGTCGATCCAGACGATCATCTCCACATTCCAGGAAAACATCCCGGTGAACGGATCCGCCCCGAAGCTGCCCTCACTGGCGATCCCGATAGGCAACCCCGCCAGATCCATGCCAAGGCGCGCCTTTATTTGAGCCGCTTTAAGCTGGGCTCCGTGACGCAGAATGTCGCGCGTGAACGTGCCCAGCAGATCGGTATCATACCCCTCCACCAATTCCACACGGCAACCCAAGACTGCATCCAACACGGACGCTATCACCCGCTTCTTGCCATGCTTAGTGAGCAGGGCAACCTGCCGGCCCTGATAAGCACCACCCCTCTGGCTTAATGTTGTCTGCAAAATCGGCCTGCTTCTTTCGCTATATGTTATTTGAACCCTTTTTATATCGCAGTGCGAAGCGTGCAGCACTGGTCGTCAGTATCGGGCAACATTCGTTGCCATCGCCTCTCCAATATTGCGCAGGTAGATGCCTTCGTGCTCATCGTGAAATTGAAAGTTGAGTTTTCTCCACGCAAGCCGATACATCGGCCCCACTCGCACTAATTGCTTCCCCGCAGCCCACCTCTTGACCAAGACCCCCTAACCGCTCGCGCCAAGCGGTCGTTGACCGCCCACCAAGCTTCATCAACCGGCGGGGCTTCCACCAGCAGGCGGTCGAATGCTAAATGGTTAAGCTCGTGCAGACGGGCATACAAACCGCGAGCATAAGCTTCCGGTTCGGCTGGCAAGAGAAACTGGGGGACCAACGGCAGTGTTGGCGTGCCGTGTAAGTCCCGGTTGCGGCGCAACAGCGCCACCCGCAGACCTTGAGCCAACAGCACCTCGGCCCGCGTAGCCAAGATTTCGATGGAGTGAACCTCCAGTGGTGTGGCGGGCGCGTAATGCGCCACCAAGGCGCCCGGCACGCGCGGTGCCGAGGCGGCTTGATCGGCAAGCTCGATGCTGTCCTCGCCCAAAGCATCGCGCAGGACGGCCAGTGGCAGCGCGCCGGGGCGCAACACCCGTGGGCGTTCGTTGAGCAAGGAGACGATGGTGGACTCGAGGCCATAGCTGCAGGGGCCGCCGTCGAGCACATGATCCACCGAATCTCCAAGCGCGGCACGTACATGCTGCGCCTCGGTGGGGCTTACGGCCCCGAAACGATTCGCCGACGGTGCCGCCAGCCCCCCGCCGAATGCACGCAACAGTGCCAATGCCATGGGATGATTGGGCGCGCGCAGCGCCACACTGGCCTGACCGCCCGTGACTGCGCGCGGCACATCGTCGCGCGCCGGCAGCACCAAGGTGAGCGGCCCAGGCCAGAAAAGCGCCATCAGGCGACGCGCCGTTTCTGTGATCTCAGCGGCCCATTCTCCCGCTTGGCTGACCCCGGCGAGATGCACGATCAAAGGATGGTCTGTTGGGCGACCCTTGATGGCGAAGACACGCCGCACTGCATCCTCGTTGTGGGCATCGGCTCCCAAGCCATACACTGTCTCGGTGGGAAAGGCCACCACCCCGCCGGTGCGCAGGCTTTCAGCCGCGCGTTCGATTTCATTCATCGCGGATTCCGATGGCCGCACGGGCCATCATGGCTGTCTCGCGCACCTTTTCCGGATATTCGCCGAGCACGGTGAAATGACCCATCTTGCGTCCCGGCCGCGCGTGATGCTTGCCGTACAGATGTAGTTTGAGGTTGGGCACCGCTAGCAGCTTGTACCAATCCGGCTCCCGGGTGTAACCAGAGCCACCGGAATACCAGAGGTCGCCCAGCAGATTCACCATTACTGCGGCGGAATGGGACTTGGTATCGCCGAGCGGCAGGCCGCAAAGCGCCCTAACCTGCTGCTCGTACTGGTTCGTGATGCAGGCATCCAGGGTGTAGTGGCCGGAATTATGGGGCCGGGGCGCCATTTCATTCACATAAAGCGCGCCATCGATGACGAAGAACTCTACGCCCAGCGTACCGATATAACTCATCCTGGCGGCAATGTCCTCGGCGATTTCCCTGGCATTGCCCGCAAAGTGGCCTGAGACGTCCCGGACTGGAACGACGGAGCAATCGAGCACACCGTGGCGATGCTGGTTCTGTGACGCGGGAAAGCATTCGGTTTTGCCATTCTCGTCCCGCGTCAGTACGACCGACATTTCGTAGTCGAGGGCCATATGCCGTTCGAGGATACAGGGCTCGTTCTTGAACTGGTGAAAGGCGACAAGAGCATCGTCCCTCCCCTTCACACGCGCCTGCCCCTTGCCGTCGTAGCCAAAGCGTGACACCTTGAGGATACCCGGGAAGAGATTGGTGGGGGCATTCTTGATGTCATCCTCGCTGCGGATGTCGGCATAGGGCGCATGTGGAAAATCGTGCCGTCTGAGGAAATCCTTCTCCACGCTGCGGTTCTGGCAGATCGCCACGGCCTCCGCACTTGGTCTCACCGGAACGAATTTTGCCAGATAGGCCAGTGAATCGGCCGGCACACTTTCGAATTCCACGGTAATCGCCGCGCAGCTTTCAGCCATGCGGTTCAATGCATCCTGATCGTCATAGGCAGCGATGAGGTGCTCGTCGGCAATACGGCCGGCGGTGCCGCGGGAATCCGGGTCGAGGACCAAAACCCGGTAACCAAGTTCGCGGGCGGCCATGACGAAGTAGCGACCCAACTGGCCGCCTCCGAGCACGCCGAGGGTGGCGGGAGGCAGGATCACTGGGGCTTCGCCAGTTGCATGGTGAGTACCTTGTCGGCTTGGCGCCGGCGGAAATCGTCAATCTGCTTCGACAGGCTCACGGCAGACTTGTCAGCCAGTTCGCTGCCGAATCGATCCTCACCCCACGCCAGCATGGCGACGGCAAACAGGGCTGCATTGGCGGCACCTGCTTCGCCGATGGCGAAGGTAGCCACCGGCACCCCCCTGGGCATCTGGACGATGGAAAGCAGGGAATCGAGGCCTTTCAGGTGCTTCGATGGCACCGGCACGCCCAGCACCGGCACGGTGGTCTTGGCAGCCAGCATGCCCGGCAGGTGGGCGGCGCCACCGGCACCGGCGATGATGGCGGCAAGACCCCGCGCGCGTGCTGTCGAGGCATAGTCGAACAACAGATCGGGCGTGCGGTGGGCCGAAACGACGCGGGCCTCGTAGGGAACGCCGAATTCATCGAGAATCCTGGCGGCGGCCTGCATCACAGGCCAGTCCGAATCCGAGCCCATGACGATGTCGATCCTTGGTGATGGAGTGCTTATTTCGCTCATACTTTCGCTCTTTCCAAGGAGGGCCTGGTATTTGGAGTAGCGACCTCGCAAGAAAATGGAAAATCAATGGCGTCGGGGTCGACGCTGGCCACAAGATAGTCGGCGGTGAGACTATCGGCCGCAGCCGTGCGGAACAGCCTGTCGGTGAAGTCAACATGAACGGGGTGCTGGTTAAAGCTTTCGATCACTGCCGTCGACGCGAAGCGGATCAACCAGCAATGACGGTAACGAGTGCTCTTATTCGCGACACTGCCCACCTGGATCTCGCGCACGCCGGGAATGGCGGAAAGCTGACGCTGACTTTCCTCCATGACGCGAAGCCTTTCCCCGCCAAGACCTGACGCGTTGTAGACTACTACGCGTTCCACATTGAGCCACGGCCGACACTGAGTCATCACCTCGGCGGCGCGACCGGCAGACCCCCACATTCGCATGCAACGCTCGACTTCCGAGCTCACTGCAGCACGCACTCCTGCCAGCAACGTGCTATACCCCCCGGCCCTGGACTTCGCCGCGGAACGGATACTGTCCCCGGCAATATCGGACAGTGCTGTGTTGTAGTTGATCTTGGCGACCCCCATGGTAATGAGCTTGTGAAACTGTTCATGAGTAACCCCAGAGCCGCCGCGAATGGCCAAGGGAATACCGAGTGCGGCATTGATTTCCTTGAGCCGGCTCCAGTCAAATTTGTGCTTGGCATTCATCTGGCCATGCATAGTGCCGATGGACACCTCGAGGAAATCCACTCCAGTACGCTCGACAAAGCCCTTGGCCTCGGCAGGAGTGGTATAGCTTACTACTCCGTGGGGCCGCTCGGCTTCCTCTTCTTCCACATCTGGTACGTAGCCCAATTTGCCCTCTGCCGCCACACCGCAGGCGTGAGCCATCTTAACGACGGCGCGAGTGATTTCGAGATTCTCTCCGAGTGATAGATGAGTGGTGTCCACCATCACGCCGTTACAGCCCAGACGAATGGCTTTGACAGCGGAATCTGAATTCGCGCCGTGATCGAGATGGATGGCCACCGGAACGACTGCCCGGTGAGCCGCGGTCTCTACTGCCGACATCGCCAGCTCAAAATCGAAATTGTTGAAATGCGATTCGGCCAAGGACAGAATCACCGGAGCCCGCGCCGATTCCGCTGCAACCACGATGGCCTCCAAAAAATCCAGGCTCGGCAGGTCAAAGGCGCCCACCGCGTAACCGTTGCGATATGCGTGTTGCAACATGTCTTTCATGTTTACCAGTGGCATGGTGCTCCCTTTAATCAATTTTGATTTGCATCATTGGTGGAAAAACGCCGTTTTCATGCTCGATTTCGCCCAACACTTCACACCCCATACTTTGGTACGGGCGGTTCTGACGGCTGAATCTATTGTGCATTAGATATTTGATTAATAAAAGTTCAATATATTTAATGTTATCTTTAATTATTGCTTACTATTTTTTAATGAAATATTTTCATTCATCGCCTTGATCCAACTGACGAAACCGTTACCCTTCAAGAGCTGTTGACGAAAGGAATTTATGAGATTGCGTCAGGCCACAAAAACGACAACGATGCCAAGCACTTTGAACAGTGATCATTCCGCTTTAAAACCCATAGGCGGTCCGGCGGTGAAAACGATTATTTGCCTGTATGCAATGGAACGCATGACTGAACTCAAACTTGGCAAGCGTAGTCGCCATGAAGTTAAGAATCGCTGCCTGACATAAAAATCAAGGGCACCTGCTTATTTGCTGGAAGCGCCCGGAGCTATAGTGGCCCCCGTTTTTGAGACGCTGCTTTAAGCTGCACGCTTTCGCAGTGAGCAGGGAAAACCAGCGAATCAAAACAGCGGCAGTTTCATGCCCTGGAATTCAAGGCGAGGATAGCTTTTGAAGCGATCCAGGGAACGAAGACGAGCGACTTGTCGGCTGCAGCATGCCGGAGCTTTCCCAATGCGCGTCAGACACGCGGCGGTATACGCCACCATCCTCATCAATCTGGAATAAATGCAACCAGCCGTTTTCCACCAGCTGACGGACTAGTTCATGGCGAGCAATGATGCCGTCCATCGCCGCCTGGGGGGCCTCGATGAAGACACTGAGCCGCAGCGGTTCATGCACCCAGCGCTTGCCGTCGTGCAAGGACTGCATCG
>JAJZEQ010000137.1 GCA_021851345.1 Pseudomonadota bacterium | reverse complement strand
AAAATCATCGACAGCAACAGGGAAACACTGGTCATTCTGCGCAACCAGCTCAAACTCGGTTATGTGTCAGGCATGGAAGTCGCCGCGCAGGAATCCGCGCTGGCATTTGCCGAACAATCTGCGATCCCGTTGCGCAAACAGCTGGAGCAAACGCGCGACCTGATTCGCGCGCTGGCGGGTAACTTCCCGGATCAGGATGTGGAAGAGAAATTCGAGCTTGCCGGTTTGCATTTGCCGCAGGAACTTCCGTTGAGCCTGCCGTCCAAACTTGTCGAGCAGCGTCCCGATGTGCGTGCCGCAGAGGAACAATTGCATTTTGCCAGTGCCCAGGCCGGGGTCGCGATCGCCAATACCTTGCCTCAATTTGCGATCACGGCCGCGGTGGGTGGCATGGCATCCAATCCCGCATGGATGTTCCGCAGCGGCGGCGGATTCTTCGATTTGACCGCCAATGCGGCTTACACGATTTTTGATGGCGGGACACTGCGCGCCCAATCGCGCGCCGCCCAGCAGGCATTGATCCAGGCCGGCGCAGAGTATCGCAGCACCGTGATTACCGCGTTGCAAAACGTGGCGGATACGCTGCATGTCATTCAGTCGGATGCTGATGCACTCAAAGCCGCCGACACTTCCGAGCAGGCTGCCCGGACTGAGGTTGTACTCACCCGCAAGCAATACGACGTTGGTTACGTAAATTATCAAACCCTGCTCGCCGCAGAGCAAAACCATCAGTTCGCCGTCATCAATCTCGTGCAGGCGCAAACCAACCGGCTAGGCGATACCGCGGCACTTTACCAGGCGCTGGGCGGAGGCTGGTGGAATCATGACGCCGCCGGTTTGACTGGTGCGGATAAACCGCTTGCCGTTCATTCCGCCGGCGCGGCAAATGGAAAGGTTACCCAATGAAAAAAATTATATGGTTGTCAGCACTGGCTTTGACGGCAGGAATCGCATATTGGGGCTGGCAGAAGTTGCACGCGGTTGATCACTCTGTGATTGCCGGGAAGCCGGCAGCGCAAGCCTCCGGGGATACCCTGAAATATCCGCCGGATGCTCCGCAATTGACTTTCCTGCAGATAAAACCTGTGGTTGCATTTCCCGAACCCCTGGTGGAGCCGCTGAACGCGCGCATAGTCTACGATGACAATCACACCGCACGGATATTTTCACCACTTTCGGGACGAGTCACCCGAATCGATGTTGAAGCGGGACAGCAAGTCAAGGCGGGAGAAGCCCTGTTGCAGATCGATTCGCCGGATTTTGCGTCAGCCACGTCTGACGGCATGAAGGCCGATGCCGATCTGCTGCGCAAGCAGCAGGCCTATGACCGTGCGAAGCAATTGCTGGAGATCAAGGGCATCGCACTGAAAGATTATGAATCTGCCAAAGCCGACCTGAACCAGGCTGAAGCGGAGTCATTGCGCACCAAAGCGGTATTGAGGAATCTGGCCAGCCATGCCACCACGACGGAAGGTAAATTCATACTGCGCTCCCCACTTGCCGGCATTGTCAGCGAGCGGCAGGTGAATGCGGGAAGCCAAGTCCGGCCGGATGCCGCCAATCCGCTGTTTGTCATTACCGAACCACAGCATCTGTGGGTGCTGGTCGATCTGCCGGAACGCCAGCTAGGCAAAATCAAGATCGGGCAGCCTGTTCTGGTTGAATCGGATGCATACCCCGATGAAGTGTTCCATGGAAAGGTAACGGTCATCGGGGAATCGCTGGACCCGGTGACGCGCAGAATACAAGTGCGGTGTTATGTGAACAATGCCCTGCTCAAACTGAAGCCGGAAATGTTTGCGCGCGTCACTCCGATTGCCGACACGGAAGCGGATCTGCCGCGTATACCGAATACAGCGCTGTTAACCCAGGGCTTGTACAGCTATCTCTTTGTGGAAAAGTCCCCCGGTGTTCTGCAGCGTCGCCGCGTTTCGCTGGCCACCCAGGATCGCGACTACAGCTACGTCAAGGAGGGTTTGAGTCCTGGAGAGCGCATCGTGACCAGCGGTGCGCTGCTGCTGAATTCGGAACTTTCAGGCAACAATGAATAAATCCAGATCGCAACCAGCCACCGTAAAATAAATGCTAGAAAAACTTATCACATTCGCCCTGCGGCAGCGCGTGTTCGTGCTGTCCGGCGCAGTCGTACTGGTGGTCGTGGGTTGGCGTGCGGTCGACAATCTGCCGGTGGAGGCCTTTCCGGACGTGCAGGACGTTCAGGTCCAGATCGACACGCTGGCCCCCGGCATGGCACCCGAGGAGGTCGAGCGCAGCGTCACGCTGCCGATAGAACGCGAGATGAGCGGGACGCCGCACATGACCCAGCTGCGCTCGGTATCCATCACCGGTCTGTCTGAAGTCATCCTGACTTTTTCCGACAATACCGATGACTATTTCGCCCGCGCGCAGGTCATGGAACATCTGCAGAACGTTACACTTCCTTCGGGCGTGCAACCCGGCCTTGCGCCGATGACCAATGCCGTCGGCGAGGTTTACCGCTATGTGCTGGACGCCCCGCCAGGTATGCCTCTCAACGAAGTGCGCGCGGTGCAGGACTGGGTGGTGCGGCCGGCTTTGCGGCGGGTGCCCGGAGTGGCCGACGTGGACAGCTTCGGCGGCGCGATCAAGGAATACCAGGTGCGCATCAATCCGTCGCTGTTGCGCAAGTTCGGCGTGACCATAGACCAGGTTTCGCAGGCATTGGGCGCGAACAGCAGCAATGCCGGCGGGGGTGTGATCAAGCGCGGTGATGAGGGCCTGGTGGTGCGCAGTATCGGATTGTTCCAGAAGGTCGACGACATTGCGCGTGTAGTCGTGACCGCCACGAACGGCAAGACCGTGCTGGTCGGCGATGTGGGCGAAGTCGGGATAGGCGATCGTCC
>JAJZEQ010000246.1 GCA_021851345.1 Pseudomonadota bacterium | reverse complement strand
AGAACAAGAAATGGGATTCGCTCAAACCGGCCGCTGACAAGGCCGCTATCGCCGCATTTGCCCCCGGTATCGGGATGACCCGCAAGCCCGCCGCCAGAACAGTTTGCACCAGCAAAGCTCCCGGATCGCTTACCGCAGGTGTTCCCGCGTCGCTGACAAAGGCCACGCTTTGCCCGGCCTGCAACAGCATAATGACTTTCTGTGTAGCTCCGCGCTCGTTATGCTGGTGGACTGCAATCAGTTTTTTCGCACTGATTCCGTGGTGCGATAACAAATGCGAAGTGTTGCGCGTATCCTCGGCCGCAACCACGTCCACTGCCGCCAGCACGTCCAGTGCGCGCAGAGTGATGTCACGCAGATTTCCTATCGGGGTGGCAACTACATATAATGCACCCTCCAACTTTTGCGGATGTTCGTTATGCAACGTGTATTCCCCCTGCTGATAATTTTGTTCGCACTATACGCTTGTGCCGGCAACGCACCGCAGATCCCCGGCGGAGTAACCGCAACGGCCAATAAGGAAATGGTGACGCCCGCAATCCCCGCGATTAGCAGTGTAGCGCCTGTATCACCCGCCCCGACCGGTGCACCGGCTGTTGCAATTATTCCTGCCGAGGTCAAACCCGTACTGCCACCCGTGCTCCCGACCGAGAAGCCCTTTCCGCATATTGCGCTGTTGTTGCCGGTGCAATCGCCGGGTTTTGGCGCTTCAGCCGATGCGGTAAGGCGGGGTTTCATCGCGGCAATCAACCCCAGAAACCAGGCGATGCCGGTACGCGTGTATAGCAATTTTGACGAGAACACCGGGGTTGTCGCCATCTATCGCCAGGCGATCGCAAACGGTGCTCGCGCCGTGGTGGGTCCGTTAACCCGCAACGGC
Source organism: Pseudomonadota bacterium (assembly GCA_021851345.1). Lineage (GTDB taxonomy): Bacteria > Pseudomonadota > Gammaproteobacteria > Burkholderiales > Gallionellaceae > Gallionella. The sequence goes on along the minus strand of JAJZEQ010000246.1, from coordinate 11,508 downwards.
GTCAGTGCGCTTATGGCTGAACAGGATATACCTGTGCCCACCCTCGCGTTGAACATCATTGAAGGACAATCCGCCAGGCAATTGTACTTTTTTGGCATGTCTATGGAGTCGGAAGCGCGGGAAGTTGCCCGGCTGGCAAAAAAACAGGGCCTGCATCAGGCCATCATCATCACGACCCATACGCAATTGTCTCAGCGACTTCAAGCCGCATTTGAAGAGGAATGGTCAGGTGCGGCCGGCAGCGTGAATAGAGGGATTTTGCGGGAGGTCGAATTCAATGGCGATCCATCGGTATTCGCCGATATCGCGAACATAAACGACACGATGGTATTCCTCGCCGCAGACGCAGCCAAAGCTCACTTGATCCGCCCTTATCTTCCCAACAAGCTGCCTATCTATGCCACCTCGCAAATATTTGTCGGTAACGACAAGACTTTGACCAATTACGATTTGAACGGCATCCGCTTTGTGGATATGCCGTGGCTGCTGCAGCCCGACCACCCCGCTGTCATGGTCTATCCGCGCGCCACCCCCCCGCTTCCCAGCATTGATCTGGACCGGCTATATGCGCTGGGCATAGACTCATACCGCTTAATCCAGGTGTTACTTGCCGGCGAGCCCGCTTTAGCGTTGCCGCTGGACGGGGTAACCGGGGAGATTGTGCTCAATGGCCACACTTTCCAGCGCAACGCGGTCCCGGCTGTGTTTGTGCAGGGGCACGCGCAGTTGCTTGACGCACCCGCCACCCCGACAGCCCAGATATTCCCGGATAAAAACCCTGATAGAGCCACAAGTAAACCATGAGCCCCGGTTCCCAGGCCGAACAATGGTCTGAACAATATTTGCAGCGCCAGGGACTGGAGTTGGTGGCGCGGAATTTCCGTTCCCGTTTCGGGGAAATCGATTTGATCATGCTGGACAAAACATCGCTGGTATTCGTCGAGGTGCGCCTGCGCAGCAGCAAGGATTTCGGGGGCGCGGCAGCCAGCATCGATACGCGCAAACAGCAACGAATTATCCGCACCGCACAGCAATACCTGGGCGGCCTCACGCATACCCCGCCCTGCCGCTTCGATGCCATATTGATGGATGATGCGCAGGGCAGGAATCTGCAATGGCTAAAAAATGCGTTCGAGGCCTGATTCGGTTAATATTCCACTTCCGGACATAACCCCGAATTTACATGGATATCAACAAACGTATCGCGAAGCATTTCAAGGACAGCGCGGAACTCAAGCTGAGGGTCAGTGACGAGCTGGCCCAGCCAATAGCCGATGGCGCGCAGATCTTTTTCGACTGCGTCACCAATGACGGCAAAATAATGTGTTGCGGCAATGGCGGTTCCGCCGCCGACGCGCAGCATTTCGCCGCGGAATTGCTGAATCGCTTTGAAAAAGAACGCCCCGGCCTGGCCTGTATCGCGCTGACTACCGACAGCTCGGTGCTGACCTCGATTGCCAACGATTACGATTACAACCAGATTTTTTCCAAGCAGGTGCGGGCACTTGGTTTGCCCGGAGACAGCTTGCTGGCGATTTCGACCAGCGGCAATTCGCCGAATGTGGTTGCCGCCATCCATGCCGCGCACGAACGCAGCATGCGTGTAATCGCGCTGACCGGTCGGGACGGTGGAGAAATGGCCCGTTTGCTGCGCCCCGACGACGTATTGATCTGCGTGGATGCGCAAAGCACCGCGCGTATCCAGGAAGTCCATCTGCTTGCCTTGCATTGCCTGTGCGATATCATTGATTATCTCCTGCTGGGAGAATAGCGTTGCGCGACGTTCCGCTGCTGTGGTTTACGCTGGTTTCAGGCGCGCTGCAGGGATGTGTCCCCGTCGTTGCTGCCGGTGTGGGAGCGGGAGTAATGATCGCGCAGGACAGGCGCACTTCTGAAGCCTATTTCGACGATCAGAAGATCGAGACCGCCGCCGCCGGGCTGATCGACAGGCAAATCAACAGCGTCAGGCATGTCAATGTGACGAGTTTCAATTATCGCGTTCTGGTCAGCGGCGAAGTGCCTGACGAAGCCACCAGAGCTGAGGTCGAAAAAATTGTCTCCGGCATCGGGAAAGTCCGCAGTGTGAACAATGAGCTTGTTGTGTCACCCACCAGTTCGCTGGCCTCGCGCAGCAGTGACGGCCTGATCACCTCCAGCGTAAAACTGCGTTTTATGAACAGCAAGGATTTCAATTCCGACCGCATCAAGGTTGTGACTGAAAATGGCACAGTGTATTTGCTGGGCCTGGTCAATCACGCCGAGGCCGAGGCCGCTTCAGGGATCGCCAGCACAACCCGGGGCGTCAGGAGCGTTGTAAAAATGTTTGAGTACACAGACTGAATGTATCCCGCACCCGCATTCGAAAACAAAATTTGTTCCTTGGACAAGCTTGCCTCACGGGTGGCGGCATTGCCGCGCCCGATTGTTTTTACCAACGGCTGCTTTGATGTGTTGCACCGCGGCCACGTGACTTACCTTGCCCAGGCCCGTGCATTGGGCGCCTCACTGATCGTCGGGGTGAATAGCGATGCTTCGGTCAAGCGCCAGGGCAAGGGTGCTGACCGCCCGATCAATGCCGAGCTGGATCGCATGATGGTGCTGGCGGCACTTGATTCGGTCAATCTGGTGGTGCTGTTCGACACAGACACTCCGCTGGACCTGATCCTCGCATGCCGCCCGGACATATTGGCAAAGGGCGGCGACTGGAAGATTGAGGACATCGTTGGCGCCAGTGAGGTTCAGGGCCAGGGCGGTTCAGTACACAGCATTCCGTTTCTGCACGACCGTTCCACAACGGCACTTCTGAAAAAGATACGGTCACTTTAAATCATGATAGAACAACCCACCGAAATCACCCTGCATCAGCATTCACGCGAACTGGAAATTGCCTTTTCGGACGGGTCGCGCCACCGTCTGCCTTATGAGTTCCTGCGCGTTTACTCGCCTTCTGCAGAAGTGCGCGGCCACGGCCCGGGGCAGGAAGTGCTGCAAACCGGCAAGCAGGATGTGAACGTGCTTGGCATAGAGCCCGTGGGCAGCTATGCCCTGAAAATATCATACGATGACGACCACGACACCGGCCTGTACAGCTGGGAATATCTTCGTTATCTGGGAAGCAATCATGAAACGCTTTGGCATGATTACTTGCAAAAGATGGAAGCGGCAGGTAAAACCCGCCAACCGTCCCGCGGCTAATGCGGGTGACTTTCCAAGGGAAATCGAACATGGACAAGACTACCCATTTCGGCTTTGAAACCGTAGCCGAGAACGACAAGGCGAAGCGCGTTGCCGGCGTGTTCACCTCGGTCGCCGGCAAATATGATGTGATGAACGATCTGATGTCGGTCGGGTTGCACCGTGTTTGGAAGCGCTTTGCCGTCAGCATCAGCGGCGTGCGCGAAGGCCAGCGCGTGCTGGATGTGGCGGGTGGCTCGGCGGACCTTTCAAGGCTGTTTATCAAGAAAGTCGGTGGCAAAGGCCAGGTCGTACTTACCGATATCAACAATGCGATGTTGCGTGTGGGTCGCGACCGTTTGTTCGATGAAGGCAGCGTCACACCGGTCGCTCAATGCGATGCCGAACACCTGCCGTTCCCGGAAAATTATTTTGACTGCGTTTCCATCGCTTTTGGCCTGCGTAACGTCACACACAAGGAAATTGCCCTGGGCGAGATGCAGCGTGTGCTCAAACCGGGCGGACGATTGATCGTGCTGGAGTTTTCCAAAGTGGCCAAACCCTTGCAGGGAATTTACGACGCTTATTCCTTCAAACTGCTGCCCAGGATAGGCCAGCTAGTCGCCAAGGATGCCGACAGTTACCGGTATCTGGCCGAATCCATCCGTATGCATCCGGGGCAGGATGAGCTGAAACTCATGATGGAAACCGCCGGCCTGGAAAATGTCGAGTATTTCAACCTGAGCGGCGGTGTGGTTGCCGTGCATCGTGGCTACAAATTTTGATCCTGTTCTCTGCCCGGGAATATTTTGCGCAGGATTGATATTCGTTTCGCCGCGGCCTTGGTCTGATCGCTCATGATGCCTCCAACCATCGAAAAGCTCGCCGTTTTATTTGCCGATATCTGCGGCAGCACGGCGCTTTATGAAAGCCTCGGGGATGATATGGCACGCCGGCTGATCCTGCGTTGCGTCAACACGATGTCCGGAAAAATCGCCGCCTATCAGGGCAAGCTGATCAAAACCATAGGCGACGAAATCATGTGCACCTTCCCCAGCGCCGAGGAGGCATTTCATGCCGCCAGCGCAATGCAGGCGGCAGTTGAAAACGAACGGCTTCCTGACGGCACCGCCATGCATATCCGCATCGGCTTCAATTATGGCGAGGTAATCAACGAATCCAACGATGTGTACGGCAACACCGTCAATGTCGCCGCGCGTGTCGTGGCGATAACCAGGGCGGACCAGATCATGGCGACCCGCGCCGTGCTCGATGCCCTGCCAGATAACTTGCGGGGCAAAATGCGCCAGATTCTGCGTGCCGAATTCAAGGGTTTGCAGGACAGGCTGGATATTTATCAGGTTATTTCAGAGAGGGAGAATCCCTTAAGCACGCGCATCGGCATACCGGCTTACCGCAAGTCCGCGGAAACGGTTCATGAAATGATATTGCGTTATCGTCATCACACGGTCACTGTGAACAAACAGGACCGAATCGCAGTTCTGGGCCGGGACGAGTCCTGCAGTCTCATGGTGCAGAATGATCTTGCTTCGCGTCTGCATTGCCGTATCGAATCAAGGTTCGGCAAGTTCATCATCACGGATCAAAGCACCAATGGAACCTATATCCGTTCGAGCGATGGCAGCGTGGTTCATATCACGCGCGAAGAAGCCGTCCTGCGAGGGCACGGCTCGGTCAGCCTGGGAGTGGCGTTTTCTGAGCATCCCACCGACCTCGTTGAGTATTCGGTCATCTCGACCGAGGATCATCCTTAAATTGACTCCGGCTGAATTTTAGTTCGGCAGACCTGATAATTTTCCCTGGCTTCGCTCTTCTTGGCTTCCCCGCATATTAACCAGATTCCACCTCACGAGATCCTGCTCGACTTCGTTTACCAGGATGATTTTCTGCTGGTGGTAAACAAGCCTGCTGAACTCCTTGCCGTGCCGGGCCGCGGCTTGGATAAGGCGGACAACCTGACGAGCCGGGTACAGAAGGAATTTCCGGACGCACTCAGCGTTCACCGCCTCGATATGTCCACTTCAGGCCTGCTGATATTGGCTCGCGGCAAAGAGATGCACAGCCGTCTTTCTCAATTGTTCCGCGACCGCAGTGTGAAAAAATGTTACACCGCACTGGTTGCGGGCCGAAAGATGTCAAGCCAGGGCGCAGTCGATTTGCCGCTTGGTCCAGACTGGCCGAACCGTCCCCGGCAGAAGGTGGATTTTGCCAACGGCAAAATTTCGCTCACGCGCTACAGTCTGCTTGCACATGACCCGGTAGCCGGCATCAGTCGCGTTGCATTGGAGCCGGTCACCGGTCGTACCCACCAGCTGCGTGTGCACATGGCGGCCATAGGGCGGCCGATTCTTGGGGATCCATTGTACGGGCAAAAATTTGCCTCAAACACCGGCCGCATGATGTTGCATGCCCGGATGCTGAGTTTTATCCATCCCTTCAGCATGGAACCGCTGACCGTGGTGAGCGAAGCTCCGTTTTGATATATCAAAACAGCCAGCCTGATTTTTTTCGTCTGACGGCTCAGCTCCGCACCGCAACCTTGGGCCTTGCTGCCGGTGATATACTTGGGCAGGTTTTGTTCAATCCAGATTTAATTCGAATTGAGGTATGCATGAAAAGCTTTTTGATGTCTTTGATGATTGCCTTGACCTGCCTGAGCTTGTTCGCCGCCACAGCGGAAGCCAAGCGTTTCGGCGGCGGGGGCAGTTTCGGAAAACAAAGGACTATGGCCCCGCAGCAAGCTCCCGCTGCCGCGCCTGCCCCGGCCCCCGCGCCGGGCGGCAACAGATGGCTGGGGCCTTTAGCCGGGTTAGCGCTGGGCGCGGGTTTGGGTGCGATGTTTGCCGGCGGCGGCATGGGCGCCGCGATGGGCGGCATCCTGATGGCGGTTCTTGCCGGCTTCGCGGTCATGTTTCTGATCTCGCTGTTTCGTCAAAAGCGACAGCCAGTGCAATATGCCGGGACCGGCGCGCCATACCATCAACCCCAGCAAGCGCAGCAACCTTTATACGGCAGCGGTGTTACACCTGCGACAAACAATATTCCGGCGGATTTTCCGGTGGAAACTTTTTTGCGCAGCGCAAAGACCTCTTTCCTCCGTCTGCAGGCCGCAAACGACCGCAAGGATTTGAACGACATTCGCGAATACACCACCCCCGAAATGTTTGCGGAAATCTCGATGCAGTTGCAGGAGCGGGACAACGCCCCACAAAAAACCGATGTCATCGCGATCAAAGCCGATTTGCTGCAAGTAATTGACGAGGGTGATCTGGCGATCGCCAGCGTGCGCTTTACCTGCCAATTGAGCGAAAACAATGGCGCACCGGAAAATGTGGATGAGATCTGGCATGTGCAAAAAAGTTTGCACGATGAAAAGTCGGTGTGGCTGCTGGCCGGTATCCAGCAAATTACCCTGCACTAGGCTTCAATGTTCGCCCAACCTTCTGCTGCAGCGTTGAATCATTTGCTATCGCAGAATAGTTGGGCCTTGCCCCGGCTTTCAAAATTTGCGGGCAAGACCGCACAATTCGATATCGCACCGCTTTCCTTTGCCTATACCATTCTGGATGACGGGCGGCTGCGCACTGCCGATGCCGGCAGCAGGGCTGACGCATTGTGCGTGATCTCGCCGTCATTGCTGCCCCGTCTTGTTTTGTCTGGCACTGGCACAGCAGATGAGAAATTGCCGGATGAAAATGTGCACGCTGAAATTCAAAGCGAAGGCGATGCCGAGTTACTCAAGGAAATTTTCTTTCTTTCGCGCAATCTGAATTGGGATGCGGCAGAAGACCTGAGCCACGTTACCGGGGACATTGCAGCGGAGCGTATTGTGCAATCCGCGCATGGTGCGCATCGGCAGTTGCGCGACGCTACTCTGAATTTTTTCCATGCTGCGGCCGAGTTCTGGACGGAGGAGCGTCCGCTCCTTGCCAAGCCCCGGCATGTCTCGGCATTCATCCAGCAGGTTGATACGCTGCGCGACGATGTGGCGCGGATGGAACAGCGCATCAGCCGTTTGCTTGCAGGAAAAAGAATTTAGCATGCGCCTGTTCCGTTTGATCAAGATCGTTTTCGTTGCACTGAGTTTCGGGCTGGATGAGTTTTTGCTGGCGCATGAGCGCGTGCGCTGGATGCGCGTGCCGCTGGACATCCTGCTGTTCCTGCGCAATACCGAAAAGCCCCGTGCGGTCCGTTTGCGTCTGGCGCTGGAAGCACTCGGGCCTATCTTCGTCAAGTTCGGCCAGATGCTGTCCACGCGCCGCGACTTGATGCCTGCAGACATCGCCGACGAACTTGCCAAACTGCAGGATCAGGTGCCGCCGTTTCCTTCCGTGCAAGCTGTCGCCATGCTGGAAGCGGTTTACCGGAAACCGTTGCGCGAAGTATTCAAAAGTTTTGAGGAGACTCCGGTCGCCAGCGCATCGGTCGCACAGGTGTATTTTGCGGTACTGCCCGATGGTCGCGACGTTGCAGTGAAAATATTGCGCCCGGGTATCACCCGGGTGATCTCGCACGACGTTGCTTTGCTCAAGGCCGCAGCCGACCTGATCGAATGGTTGTGGGCGGATGGTCGCCGCCTCAAGCCGCGCGAAGTAATCAATGAATTTGAAAAACATCTGGAGGACGAACTTGACCTGATGCGCGAGGCGGCCAATGCCAGCCAGCTCAGGCGCAACTTTGCCGATTCTCCGCTGCTGCGGGTTCCCGAGATGTATTGGGATTATTGCAGCACCGAGGTCATGGTGATGGAACGCATGTACGGGATTCCGGTCAGCCAGGTTGATGAGCTGCGCGTTGCCGGTGTTGATATACCCCGATTGGCCGCCAACGGAGTGGAAATATTTTACACCCAGGTGTTTCGCGACGGATTCTTCCACGCCGACATGCATCCGGGCAACGTCCAGGTTGCGGCCAATGGCCAGTATATCGCGCTGGATTTCGGCATCATGGGCACGCTCACCGACACCGACAAGCGTTATCTCGCGCAGAATTTCATCGCGTTCTTTCGCCGCGATTACAAGCGCGTCGCCGAAGTGCATGTCGAATCCGGCTGGGCTCCCGCCGATACTCGCGTGGACGAACTGGAGTCCGCGATCCGCGCAGTGTGCGAGCCGATCTTTGACCGTCCGTTGCGCGAAGTTTCATTTGGCCGCGTGCTGCTGCGCCTGTTTCAGACCTCGCGCCGTTTCGGTATTCAGGTCCAGCCGCAACTGGTGTTGCTGCAAAAGACGCTGCTCAATGTCGAAGGCCTCGGCTTGCAACTCGACCCCGAGCTGGACCTGTGGAAGACCGCCAAACCGTGGCTGGAACGCTGGATGAACGAACAGGTGGGCTGGCGCGGATTTGTAAAGTCACTGCGTGCGGAAGCCCCGAATTACGCGCGCCTGTTGCCGCAACTGCCCCGTCTGCTGCACCGCTATCTGAGCAACGACGCCACTGAAAAAAACGATGATTTGCTGCACAAGATCTTGAACCAGCACAAACGCTATAACCAGTTGCTGACTTTGGTCTTCATGATGATGCTGGCCTTTGTTGCGTTAGAGATATTCATTCTTGCCACGCGCTGACCGGTGTCCGGTTGGTGCAGTTTAGCCCGGCCCATTTTCTGTGTCTGCATTCAATGGCCCTCCCGCTCAATGGGGACCTATTCCACGGTCACAGGTTTTGCAATAAATAAGTGCTGGTGGCTACGACGTAACCTGAAGGTTAGTCTGCGCCGCAAGCCAGAAAACCTCGCGTTAACATTCACCGGATTACTCCACGGTCACTGACTTCGCGAGGTTTCTTGGCTTGTCCACATCGGTGCCTTTTTGCAGCGCGACGTAATAGGCCAGCAGCTGCAACGGGATGGTGTGCAGAATGGGGCTCAAATATCCCGCGTGCTCGGGCATCTGCATGATGTGAATACCGTCAGCCTCGCGTATATGCGTATTTGCATCGGCGAACACATACAATTCTCCGCCGCGCGCGCGCACTTCCTGCAGATTCGATTTCAACTTCTCCAGCAGCGCGTCGTTCGGTGCGACAGAGATCACCGGCATATCCTTGTCCACCAGTGCCAGCGGGCCGTGCTTCAGTTCGCCAGCGGGATATGCTTCAGCGTGGATGTAGGAAATTTCCTTGAGCTTGAGCGCGCCTTCCAGCGCGATCGGATAATGCAAGCCGCGTCCCAGAAACAATGCGTGCTGCTTGTTGGCAAACTGCTCGGCGAGCTTTGCGATCTGTGGTTCCAGCTCCAGCACTTTTTGCACCGCGCTGGGCAGGTGACGCAGCTCGTGCAGGTGTTTTTGCTCCTGCTCCGCAGTCAATCGCCCGCGCTGTTTGGCGAGCACCAGCGTCAACAGGAACAGCGCGGCCAATTGCGTGGTGAAAGCCTTGGTCGAAGCCACGCCGATCTCCGGGCCGGCGCGCGTCAGCATGCGCAGTTTGCACAGGCGCACCAGAGCGCTTTCCGGGACATTGCAGATTGCTAGGGTGTGGGCGTGACCGTGCGCCTTGGCATGGTTCAGCGCTGCCTGGGTATCGGCCGTCTCGCCGGACTGGGAGATCACCACCATCAGTGATTTCGGGTTGGGAACGCTGGTTCGGTAGCGGTACTCGCTGGCAACTTCCACATTGCAGCGGATGCCGGCGATTTCTTCCAGCCAGTAACGCGCCACCAATCCGGCGTGATAGCTGGTTCCGCACGCCAGGATCAGGATGCTGTCGATGTCGGTAAAAGTCTCAGCCGCTTGCGCGCCGAAGATGCCCGGCACCAGCGACTGGCTGTTGCATACCGATTCAAGCGTATCCGCCAATGCCTGCGGCTGCTCGTGTATCTCCTTCTGCATGTAATGGCGATACTCGCCCAACTGCACACTTTCGTTGCTCAGTTCGCTGGTCTGCACGACCCGCTCTGCGCGCGTCCCCTTCGCGTCATAAATCTGGTAACCGCCACGCCCGAGTTCTACCACGTCGCCTTCCTCGAGATAGACGACCTTGCGCGTGACCGGCAGCAGCGCGGAGACATCCGACGCAATGAAATGTTCCCCTATGCCCACGCCCAGCAACAGTGGACTGCCGCGCCGCGCGCAAACCAGCTGGTCGGGATTGTCCGCGGCGATAACGCCGATGGCGTAAGCACCCACCAGCTCGGCAAGCGACGCCTGCGTGGCTGCCAGCAGGGACTTGCCGCGCGCGTAATGTCTGTGGATCAAGTGGGCGATGACCTCGGTATCGGTATCCGAGCTGAATTCATAGCCCCCGGCGGTCAGGCGGGTGCGCAAAGCCTCGTAGTTTTCGATGATGCCGTTATGCACTACGGCAATGTGATTTTTGCTGATGTGCGGGTGGGCGTTGCGTACACTGGGCACACCGTGCGTCGCCCAGCGGGTATGGGCAATACCGATCAGTCCCCGGGTATTTTCGCTTTTGGCGGCCAGGTCGACCACCCGCCCCGTGCTGCGAACGCGCTCCAATTGTCCGTCATGCACCACCACCAGTCCGGCCGAGTCGTAGCCGCGATACTCGAGACGTTGCAGCCCTTCCAGCAAGATCGGCACAACATTGCGTTGCGCCACAGCACCTACAATTCCGCACATTTATAAACTCCGGTGAAAAACACTATCCTGAAAAATCAGATTTTGTAGGAGCGGGCCATGCCCGCGAGCTGCTTGATCGGAGGCCGCTTTGACAAGCTCAGGACAGGCACGCCCCGCTCCTACAGGAACCCAAGCAGATTATTTTTTCCTGGCCGGCCGCTTCCATCCGGCAACGGTCACCTGTTTGCTGCGCGACAGCGTCAGCTCATTCCCGGGCGTGTTGCGGGTAATAGTCGAGCCCGCGCCTATTGTCGAGCCCTTGCCCACCGTTACCGGCGCGACCAGTTGCGTGTCCGAGCCGATGAATACATCATCCTCGATGACGGTGCGATGCTTGTTCACGCCATCGTAGTTGCAGGTGATCGTGCCCGCGCCGACATTCACGCGGCTACCGACCGTGCTGTCGCCGATGTAGCTGAGATGGTTGGCTTTGCTGTTCGCCGCGATCTCGCTGTTTTTGACTTCGACGAAATTGCCGATGTGCACCTCGTCGCCCAGCCTGGTTCCGGGACGCAATCGGGCGTAGGGACCTATGCGGCAGTCAGCCCCCACTTCGCTGCTGTCTATGTGGCTGTATGGCGCAATCTCGGTTCCGGCTGCGATGCTCGAATTCCTGATCACGCTGTAAGCGCCCACCCGCACATTGTCGCCCAGGCTCACTACGCCCTCGAAGATACAACCGACATCGATCTCGACATCGCGCCCGCAATTCAGTTTGCCGCGCACCTCGATG
>JAJZEQ010000017.1 GCA_021851345.1 Pseudomonadota bacterium | reverse complement strand
CCACCACATCGACATAGAGAACATCAAGCCAGGAACGGGGATCGGGATAGTTTTTGATACCACGAACAATTCTGAGGTCCATGATGTCGACCAGATATTCATGCAAAATCCGTTTCCGGTGTCCAACGGAACCACCGTTACCTATTCCGATATGGCGGCTTGTATCAAAATTTCTGGCGGCTTTGACTATGAAATGACGCATCTGCAGCTTCAGAAATGTGGCATTCCGCTCTATGTGACGGGCGGTGGGAGCATCCGCGCCCTGGGTGGCTATTTCGACACGAGTCAGTTCGACGCTGTGCGGCTGGACGGATCTGTCAATCCGATCGTTCGCGTATCCTTGTTGGGTAATTGGGCATCAAGCTCGGCGACGGGGGATGGTATTCGAATTCTGGGCAAGGTCACTGAACTCGAGGTGGCAGATCTGGAGTGCTATGCGAATGCCGCAAATTGCATTGATGCGGTCGCGGCGACCAATGTTGATGGCCTGCTTGTTCACGGGCTCAAAGCGGCGGGTAACGCAGGTTGCGCGATCACGATGGCAGCGGGACTCAGCGGCTTTACCATCGCCAATGTCGTCTCGGCGCCGCAAGGCGAGTGGGGCGCAAATGGGTGTGGGATCAATATTCCCGCGGGGGCAAGCAATAATTATATGATTGTTGGAAGCCGGTTGCAGGGAAGCGGCGCGGCAAATCTGTCCGATGGCGGCACCGGGGCCAACAAGCTGGTCGGCAACAATCTTGTCGGCCCGTAACAGTTCATTCTGAATCAATGAGGTATTTCATGCGATATTCTCACATCGTTGTTGCGACGCTTGGCTTGTGGCCGGTGGGAGCTGTCGCCCAGGCGGAATTTTCCACTTCTGATGGCGCGCGTGTTCAGGGGGTCGTGATTGAGTGTGCGGTAGGGGTTAATCCGGTGGCGTGCGGTAATTCGGCGATGCCATTGGTTGTTGACGCCGGCGCGGCGGCGAACGGCTCGTCGATGCCCGCCGGGGGAACCGGAATTTTAGGGTTTCTGTCGGGCATTTATGGAATTTTGCTCGCAAATCAGGTGTCTGGCCAGACGCCACCATCAGCATCGGTCACGATTTCAAACCCGGTCAGTCTTTTGCCGACGGCGGTGGGTGCTTTTGATTGCTCGGTGCTCGTCGGTACGACGGCATCATCGGTTATTCCGGCCGGCACCGCGCGAAAAAACGTCATGCTGGAAAACACCGGATCCACGAATATCGGGTTCAGCTTCACAAGCCCATCGCCGGTTCTCGGTGGGGCGCAGACCTTTATCCTGCAACCTGGGGGATCTTATTCCTCTCCGCCTGGACTTGCGATGACCGCCGGCATTTCGGCGGTTTCGGCCGCTGCCGGAACGCAACTCGCCTGCACCTATTTCAACTGAGGCAACGATGAACAAGCGCAATTTTCTGCTGCTGCCGGCAGCCGGCCTCGCCGCGCTGTTCGGCGCGAGGCGCGCGCGCGCAGAAGGCATTTATAATCCATCGGTGATGCAAAGCGCGAGCGTGAATGGGGCCAGCCATCTTATTTTGAAGACTTCCAGCGGCGGGTTGGTTGACGCGGGAAGTGTGGTCAGCGGATTGCCGATTTCGCTTGTATTTTCCTGGGGCGGTAGCCTGGTCAGTGCTGGCAGCTATGTGCTTCCGAGCATGCCTTACGGCATCAATGTGACGTCGCTGAATTTTTCGTCGCCCGCTGGAAATTCGATGACTGCAAGCGTCTTTTGCAACGGCTTGGCCGTGGGCAATTTGAGTGGGATTATTTTGAACGCGCCTGGCTCGACCGTGGCGTCGGGTGCCGGCTTGACGGTGGCGGCCGGTAGCAGCTTATCGTTGGTGTTATCAGCGGTGAATGCCAATGCGATTGGTGCTTCGGTGCAAATCAATGGGATCAGAATCTGATGTCCTCGCCGCTGACTTTAACCGGTTCTACTTTTGACACCGCAGGTTCGAAATTTGGCAGCGCCGCACTGAGCGGTGGCTATGGTGTCATGGGTTACAGTGGAGTCCAGGCATTTCTCATCTATGGGATGACGTTTGAGTGCTGGACGAAAGGGACAGTGGTCCCCACGTCCCAGAAGTTTGCCATCGGCTGTTCGGGGTTTGCCGGTCTGGGCTGCGATGCTTCTGGGAATGTGCAGTTTTCCTATACGACTACTGGAGGCAGTACGGTCGTTGTTGGCTCCACGTCGAGCATCTGGGATGGTGCGTGGCACCATATCGTCGGGCAGGCTGGTCCTGGTGGTGGATCGGTTTATGTTAACGGCGTTTTGGCTGGCTCCAACGCGGCACCCTATTTCGCGAGTGTCGCGGCAAATCCAGTTGCGGTGAGAGATCTGGGTGGGTCGGCTGGTGGCGCCTACACCTGGCCTGGAGAAATCGACGAGGCGGCGCTGTTTGCGTTTGCCAAGTATTATGGCGCGTCTTTTGCCGTTCCGACGGTGGCCTATACTGGCAATGAGAGCGGTGTGTTTTCGCTCTATCATCTGGATGGTGACGGGTCCGATGGACTTGGTACCGCGGCCGCTCTGGTTCCGCCGGTGGTGGTTGGCCTGAGCGCTGGCGGTAGTTCGACAATCGAAGGACAGTTTTTCAAGGGGCTTCCCGCGGGGCTGACGTACTCGCTTGATGGTGCGACAGCGACCACGGCGCCAACCCCGGTGATCACCGGTCAGGGTGGTGCCGGTGCAACACAATTCGGTATCTACAGCTTTGTGATCACCACACCAAGCGCAGGCACGCACACGCTTTTGGTGAGCTCATCGGGGACGTATTCATCCACAACCAGCACGACTAATTTCACCACGACTGCCAGCGTTGCCGCGACGCTTTCGGCGCCCGCGATCAGTGGGCTGGTCGCTGGAGCGACATCGACAATCTCGTCAAGTTTTACCAACGGCGCGCCGG
>JAJZEQ010000145.1 GCA_021851345.1 Pseudomonadota bacterium | reverse complement strand
TCATAGGCTTTGGAAACGCCGTTCAGCACCATGGTGCGCGGATACAGGTCCGGGCAGGCATTCAAAATGTTGACGAACTTCGCGTCGGTCAGCGCGATGTGCTCGTACATGTCGTCGGTCGAGATCAATATGTTCGGATGCTTGCGCAGCACCGCGCCGAGCGCCTGTAATTCTGCCAGCGTGTAAACCGCGCCGGACGGATTGCTCGGGCTGTTGATGACCACCATTCTGGTTTTGGGCGTGATCGCCGCTTCCAGTTGCGCCGGGGTCATCTTGAAGCCCTGCGCTATGCCTGCCTGCACGATCACCGGCTTGCCTTCGGCGATCAGCACGATGTCCGGATACGACACCCAGTAAGGCGCGGGAATGATCACCTCATCGCCGGGATTGATCACCGCCAATGCGAGATTAAAAAAACTCTGTTTGCCGCCGCACGAAACCAGGATCTGTTTTGCGGTGTAATCCAGGCCATTGTCGCGCTTGAACTTGGCGATCACCGCAGCCTTGAGCGAGGGCGTGCCGCCCACCGGCGTGTATTTGGTAAAACCCTTGTTGATCGCGGCGATCGCCGCGTCCTTGATGTGTTGCGGCGTATCGAAGTCCGGCTCGCCCGCGCCCAGCCCGATAATATCCTTGCCTTCGGCTTTCAGCTTCGCCGCCCTGGCGGTCACGGCAAGAGTGGGGGAGGGTTTGATGGCTTGTACGCGCGTAGACAATGACACGATGGTTCCTTAGGGGTTGGAAGATGGCGCGGATTATACTCGCGCCACAGAAAAGTGGATGGTGGCAAGCCGGGGGGCGATTCCACGGGCCGGGCGTAACTCAACCCGGACGGGGTGTGCCGTCCGTGGCTACTCTTTGGTCAACAACACAATCTGAATGTCCATCACGTTGGTGCCGGTCGGACCGGTCTTGAAGTGGCTGTGCGCGCCTGTCGCAGTGTCGAAATCCCGAAAGAAAGCGTAAGAGTCGTTGCTGTCGAGGTGGGTGCGCGGGTCGATACCCAGTTCCCGCGCCCGCGATGCCGTACTGCCCGCGACCAGTGCGCCTGCGGCATCATTCGGGCCGTCGCTGCCGTCGGTGCCTGCGGAGAGCAGCGACACGCCACTATCGCCTTCGATCTCCAGCGCAAACGCCAGCGCGAGTTCCTGATTCCTGCCCCCCATGCCGGTGCCGCGCACCGTGACCGTGGTCTCGCCGCCGCTGAGCAGGCAGCGCCGCTCGCCCGCCTGCATCGCGTCCAGCTCAGCACGCGCGGCCCGTGCCAGAAACTGCGCCGCGTCGCGCGCCTCGCCCTGCAGTGACTCGGTGATTGTCTTCGTTGCAAATCCTAGCCCGGCGGCTTTATTGGCTGCCGCGGCCAGCGCCTGGCGGATGCCGGCGATGATCACGTTGCGCGTCTTGTCCAGGCAGGGATCGTTTTTTTTCACGGTTTCCGGCACCTGGCCTGTGATGCCCCGTTGCAGAAGGTCCGCCACGCGACGCGGCAATTTATTTTGCAGGCCGAATTTTTCAATCACCGCCCATGCTTCGGCGAAGGTGGAATTGTCCGCCGAAGTCGGCCCCGATCCGATCACGTCCAGTGCATCGCCGATCACATCGGAGATGATCAGCGTCAGCAGTTGTGCCGGAAAGGCCGCCTGGGCCAGCCTGCCGCCCTTCACCATTGAGAGATGCTTGCGCACCGCGTTCAGCTCGTTGATCGATGCGCCCGCATTCAGCAACAGCCGGGTCGCTTCCTGCTTGTCCTGCAGCGTCACGTCTGCAACAGGCGCAATCAGCAGCGCGGAGGCACCGCCCGAAAGCAGGCAGATGACCAGCGTCTTTTCGCCGGCGCCGCCCACCATCTGCAGGATGCGCTGCGCGCCCGCGATCCCGGCCTCGTTCGGAACCGGGTGGGATGCCTCCACCTGTTCGATGATTTTCAGCGGAGCTGTGTGTCCATCCTTGACGATGATCAAACCGGCGGAGATTTTGTTGCCAAGCAACGCCTCGACCGCCGATGCCATACGCGCCGTGGCCTTGCCCGCACCGACCACGATGATGCGCTCGTATGCGGCAAGATCGTAGCTTGCCCCGGCAATCTGCAACCGGTCGTGCTCGACCCGCGCCGCGTTGAGCACTGCGTTGTATGGGTCGACCGCGGCCAAAGCGGCGTTGAATATGCTGGCCGGAATCTCGCGGTCTGCCAATGATGGAGATTTATTTTCAGGATGGAGCGCCATCAAATCCCCGCCAGCCAGAGTCTCAGCCTGAGGCCGATGCCGGTGGTGTAACCGACCTCGATGAAGCGCACCTGGCCATCGGGCGAAATGATGAAACTGGCGGGCACCGCATGCACGCCCCAAGCAGCGGAGATGGCACCATTCTGGTCATTCAGCACGGGAAAGGCTATCCCCTGTTCATGCATGTGCCGGATAATTTCCGCCGCCGTGCCGCTCTGCATCGCGACAGTGATCACGTTCGGATTGTCATGTGCGATCGCGTCTATGGAGCCCTGTTCAGCGCGGCAGATCGGGCACCAGCTCGCCCAGAAGTGCACCAGCACCGGCTTCCCGGTGTGTGCGGCCAGCAAGTAGGGCTGGCCCGCGAGCGTGACACCCTGCAAAGCGGGCGCAGCGCCGCTGACCATGTCGCGATGCTGCCACCAGCGTATGCCCGCAACGAGTATCACGAGCAACAGTGCGTTGACCGCATAGCCGCGCCATTTTTTCGGGCGTGTTGCCTGTCCTGCCGAGGGGCCGGTTTCGTTTGTCATGGCTGAATCTTACCGGTACGCGTCCGCCGCGTCCAAACTCATTCACGCATCCCCGTCCAATAATCGCCCGGCCATCAACTGCCATGGCAGTTTCCGCATCCTGCACCGGCCGTCCGCAGCGGCGCACAGGCGCCGGCATGAAAGTGAGCCTCGTCCATGACGCCAC
>JAJZEQ010000215.1 GCA_021851345.1 Pseudomonadota bacterium | reverse complement strand
CTGGCAGCCCGGCACAGCGCTGCTGGACCCGATGTGCGGCAGCGGCACATTTTTGATCGAGGCGGCGCAAATGTCGCTGAACATCCAGCCGGGCATCGCGCGCAATTTCGCGTTCGAAAAGCTGAAAAATTTCGATGCGGCGCTGTGGGGCAGGATGCGCGAGCAGGCCATTGCCGCGCAACTGCCGGCCGGGCCGCTGGGAATCTACGGCAGCGATCTGTACGGCGATGCGCTGAAAACCTCCTCACGCAATCTGGAGGAAGCGGGGCTGTCGGAATGCGTGGAACTCAAGCAGGCCAATATTCTGGAAATATCGGCGCCAACCGAACACGGAATACTGGTTGCCAATTTGCCCTACGGCGAACGCATGGGTGAACTCGACGAACTGGCCGAACTTTATCCCAAACTCGGCGACGCGCTGAAAAAGAAATTCGGCGGATGGACGGCTTATCTATTCACCGCAGACAAGGCCATACTGAAGCTGATGCGCCTGTCGCCATCCAAGCGCACTCCGCTGTTCAACGGCGCGATCGAATGCCGTTTGCTCGAATACAAGATCGTGTCGGGAAGCAATCGCCGGTAGGAGGATAGGAAATCCCGCTGGCCGATCCGGGAAATATATTCTCCTATTCGGCCATTTTCATGTTTTCGGTGCCGCTCATCAGGTCGCGATTCGTCGACAGCTTGCTTTCCAGCTTGATGCGCAGGCGCAAATCGTTGACCGAATCCGCGTTCTTCAGCGCTTCCTCATAGGAAATGGCGCCGGCTTCGTAAAGCTTGAACAATGCACCGTCAAAAGTTTCCATGCCCAGTTCGCGGGAGCGGGCCATCACTCCCTTGATCGCATTCACCTCGCCCTTGAAGATCAGGTCGGCGATCAGCGGCGAGTTCAGCAATATCTCGATCGCGGCGGCGCGTCCCGTGCCATCGGCCTTGGGAATCAGGCGCTGCGATATAAGCGCCTTGATATTCAGCGACAAGTCCATCAACAGTTGCGTGCGGCGCTCTTCCGGAAAAAAATTGATGATGCGGTCCAGAGCCTGGTTGGCGCTGTTGGCGTGCAGCGTGGCCAGGCACAAGTGCCCGGTTTCGGCAAAAGCCACTGCATATTCCATGGTCTCGTGGTCGCGTATTTCGCCGATCAGGATCACGTCAGGGGCCTGGCGCAGCGTGTTTTTCAGCGCGGCATGCCATGACTCGGTATCCACCCCGACCTCGCGGTGCGTGATCAGGCAGTTGATGTGCTCGTGCACGTACTCCACCGGGTCCTCGATCGTGATGATGTGCCCGTAGCTGTTCTTGTTGCGATGGCCGAGCATCGCGGCCAGCGTGGTCGATTTTCCAGAACCGGTTCCGCCGACCAGGATCACCAGCCCGCGTTTGGTCATCACGATTTCCTTGAGCACCTGCGGCATGCCCAACTCGTCAAGGTCGGGAATCTTGGTCGTGATGGTGCGCAGCACCATGCCGACGCGCTGCTGCTGCATGAACACATTGACGCGGAACCTGCCGATGCCATGCGGGCTGATCGCAAAGTTGCATTCGTGGGTCGCCTCGAACTCTGCCGCCTGGCGGTCATTCATGATGCTGCGCGCCAATTCCTGGGTGTGAACCATGCTGAGCACCTGGTTGGACACCGGTGTCATCCTTCCATCCACCTTGAATGCAGGGGGAAAACCGGTCGTGATGAACAGGTCGGAGGCTTTTTTGCTGATCATCCCGCGCAGCAGGTTGTGTATCAGTTCGGTGGCCTGGTCTCTTTCCATGAAAAACTCCTAATCCTTGATATGCCCTATCCAGCCGGGAAGATTGCTGCTTTGCCGTGCTCGCTTAAAATTCGTCCGCTCATGTTAGCCTGCGCCGCAACTTCCCGGGCTGACTTCATCAGCTTAATGCGTTGTGGCTCCGGCCTCTCGCTTTGCTCGTTTAACGTTCGCCTCGCTCACATTGGCCTGCGCCGCAACTTCTGGGCTGGCTCCACCAGCTTAATGCGTTGTGGCTCCGGCCTCTCGCTTTGCTCGCTTAACATTCGCTCGCTCATGTTAGCCTGCGCCGCAACTTCCCGCGCTGACTTCATCAGCCCGGGAAGTTGTCCTTGTTGGCCGCCTTGGAGCGCGCTTCCGCGGCGGTGATCTTGTTTTCCTTGATCAGGGTGGTCAAGCATTGATCAAGGGTCTGCATACCCATTGCGGAACCGGTTTGTATCGCCGAGTACATTTGCGGCACTTTGGCTTCGCGAATCAGGTTGCGGATGGCGGGAGTGCAAACCATGATCTCGTGCGCCGCTATCCTCCCGGTACCGTCCTTGGTTTTGAGCAGTGCTTGCGAGATCACCGCGCGCAGTGATTCGGACAGCATCGCGCGCACCATTTCCTTCTCGTCTGCGGGGAACACGTCGATGATACGGTCTATGGTTTTGGCCGCCGAACTGGTATGCAGCGTGCCGAACACAAGGTGTCCGGTTTCCGCGGCCGACATGGCCAGGCGTATGGTTTCAAGATCGCGCATTTCGCCGACCAGAATGATGTCAGGATCCTCGCGCAGAGCGGAGCGCAGGGCGTTCTGGAATGAATGCGTATCGCGTCCCACCTCGCGCTGGTTGATCAGGCATTTTTTGCTCTCATGCACGAATTCGATCGGGTCTTCCACGGTCAGGATATGACCCATCTCGTGTTCATTGCGATGATTGATCATCGCGGCCAGCGTGGTGGACTTTCCGGAACCGGTGGGTCCTGTGACCAGCACCATGCCGCGCGGAAAATCGGATATCGTTTCAAAACTTTTCGGGGCCTTGAGCTCTTCCAGCGACAGAATCTTTGAAGGGATGGTGCGCATGACTGCGCCTGCGCCGCGATTCTGTATAAAGGCATTAACGCGAAAACGGGCCAGCCCGGGAACCTCGAAAGAGAAGTCGACTTCCTTGTTCA
>JAJZEQ010000001.1 GCA_021851345.1 Pseudomonadota bacterium | reverse complement strand
CCGCATCTGCGGATCGTCGACCAGGATCTGTGGGATTGTGTGCAGGAGCGCCTGACCGCGGTGCGTATCGCCTCGGGCGCGGACAAGATCGATCGCGCGGTCTTTCACGAGCGGCGCCGTGCCCGGCACGTGCTCACCGGCAAGGTGTTCTGCGGCACCTGCGGCGGCAGCTTCGGCGCCGTCGGCCAGGATTATCTCTCCTGCACCGCTGCGCGGAAGCAGGGCACGTGCGACAACCGGCGCGGTATCCGGCGGAGCGAGCTGGAAGGCCTGATTCTGGGCGCACTGCGCCACCAGCTGATGCAGCCCGAGCACGTCGCCGAGTTCGTGTCGGAATACACCGCCGAATACAACCGGCTCAATTCCGAACGCTCAGCCGCCCTCGCGTCGCACAAGCGCGAACTGGAGAGCGTCACCCGCAAGCTGGACGGCCTGATTGATGCGATAGCGGAGGGGATGCGGGCACCGGGGCTGCAGCAGAAGCTGGACACGCTGGAGGCGCGGAAGGCGGAACTGACCCGGCTGATCGAGACCGCCGGGATTTCGCTCCCGTTGCTGCATCCGAACCTGGCCGCGACCTATCGCGAGCGGATGACCGAACTCCATACCGCCCTCACCCGGGACGACAGCGGCACCGCGGCGCTGGAAGCGGTCCGCGCGCTGATCGAGCGTGTGGAGATTTCCGGAGGGGAGCCGGGCGAAGCGGCGGGCCAGCCGAAGATTGTGTTGACGGGTGCGATTGCGGCGATGGTTGGGCTGGCGCTGGCGCCTGCTGCCAGATCGGCAAAAGCCGCGCTGTGTGGCGCGGGTGTATCCGGTTTGTTCGCGAGTTCGGTGATGGTGGTTGCGGGGACACGAAACCATCTTAACTTGCTCCTCGGCGCTCATCTCTGATTGATGATTACACGCGAAAGCGCGGCAACCCTGTCGAATTCCACAAATCCAATGCGTTCCGGGGATCGCTCGACCGACAGGTGTGTATAGGCGCGGGGTCCCGCCGCCGATCGGCACTTCAAGCTACTGATTTAAGGGGATTTGGTGGGATCCCGGCATGACGCTGATCCACACTTCCGTCACTGTCCGATTTTCGGGGGGGGGAGCTCATCCTGCTCGGAGACAAGCTGCATTATGCAAACAGGGTTCAGACCGTGGATACCGAAACCTGGAGAGTTCCTGATGAGATCAGGAGCAAGATGAGCTCATGAGCAAGCAGACTGACTCAAACATCCCCATGTGAGCCTTGGTAACGCTCCCTCGCCCAACCCTGTGCCTTGAATCAATCCGGCGGTGTAGAATTGGGCCGGATGGCGGGACGGCATTCGGGCACAGACCGGCTATTCTTTCGCTTGACGAAAAATTCAAACAAATCAATAGTCGCGGTTAATTTGAAGCTGTGGCCAGCGATTGCGAGGGGAACGATCATGAGTGGCACGGGTTTTTATAGCAAAGAATATGATATCAACTCCGGCAAAAAGGGCGTCAAGAGATGGGCGAAGAGCGAGAATGGCAGGGTCATCACGTCTGAAGGGTTAACCGTCGATTTTGTCACCGACAATTTCAGTGCAAAACACCTGGTGATCGTGGCGAATGCCACACCGTATAACAGTTTGCTGGCAGCAGGGCGGCAGCGCCAAATCGCCCGCAAGAGTGGCGCCATTCCGGGTGTGAAGACAAGTACCAGCACCATCATTGTGATGACGGTGGGGCAGCTCGCCGCTTGGGGATCCGCCATCGTCAAAAAGAAAAACGCGATCGGCGCCGCCAATCACTACTACAACGGCACGCCGCAGTGGGAGATAAGTACTACCCTCAAATCCGTGGTGTTTATCACCCACAAGCATAATGAAGCCGAACCTTTGGCGTCAGGGATTGGCGCGACTGTGATGGTGACATGTTTCATGTCCGGGGGCGTGCTGTCGGTGGCGCATTTTGTTGCGACCAATACCGGCCTGATCGATTTTGGCGGTGATGTCAGCAAAGGCGGCGGTAAGCGCACGATAACGACATCCGGCAATGCGATGGTGAACAACGAGATCAACAAGAAGCGTGATAATCGCTTCCAAAACATGACGCGGAAAGACGACGATGTGATCGACCTCAGCCAGCTATTCGGCAACTGAGGTTCGAGCCGGTGAAGGCGTGGCCGCCCAGGCACTGTCAAAGTGTTAAACCGAATTATGCATGAGGGTTGGCGGACATAGTGTAAGCCGTTGATTCGATGCAAGAATTGGGTGTCGACGCCAAATCTTCATCAGCACGGAACGCGATGCCCGCCACGGTTGAAACTACCCCATGCCTCCCCGGTCTGTCACCTGTCGCCGGCAAGCCGGTGGTGGCCCGCTTCGACGGCGAGTTGCTGTCCTCGGACGGCGGCCTGCTGACATTGCGCGAAGTTGAGGCCGCCATTCCCTTATTCGGATGTGCGCCTGCTACCCTACCTGCAGCACTCGTTCTGGTTCCTGCCCAACGTTGCTGCTTGCCACGCAATGGCAAACTTGCTCGCCGAGAAGCACAACACATTCTGGCATGCATACGAGGTCGTCGTCTCTGCAGGCGCATCGGCTGGGATCGGATTGGATGCGCTGCCGCCATTACGAAAGGCAATCGGAAGCGGCTTCGACACGAATACCATCACTTTGTCCTGCGGGAAGCTGACGACCGGCGTGACCGTGCCGCAGTGGTCATCGATCATGATGCTTCGCAATCTGAAGTCGCCAGAGACCTATTTCCAGGCGGCGTTCCGGGTGCAGTCGCCTTGGGCGATCAAGAACCCGAATGGTGACAATCCGAACGAGGAGGAGATCCTCAAGCCGATCTGTTTTGTTTTCGACTTCGCCTGTACGCGACGGTGGAAAAGTAGGCCATGTAGCGGCGGCATAATGCTGCTGCGTGGCGGGGCAAAAGCCGGCCACTTGTAGAGTTGCCTCTTTCTGAATGGAGGGA
>JAJZEQ010000251.1 GCA_021851345.1 Pseudomonadota bacterium | reverse complement strand
CGCGTGCGATCAGAACCAATGCGGAAGTATCGCCCGGCGTCACGGTCAAGGAAGTGAAAAAACGCTACATTCTGCTTATCGAAAGCGGCGTGGTCAAAAAAATTGAACTGCCCGAAATTGCCAAGCACAAGTAAATCCGGCCAGGGTCACATCAAATTGCCGCGACCCTGTCACCGGTCTTCCCCGCGTTATGCAATGTCTCTTCGTTGCGCGAAGAGACATTTGAACCCATCAGGTGTTTTGCACCACGATCTTGGGGAAGGCCGCGCTGTGATCCTGGGCCATGTCCGCGACCTTGACCGCGATGCGGCGCGCGATCTGCTTGTAGGTTTTGGCAATGCTGCCGTCCGGATCGGACACCACGGTGGGGTTGCCCGAATCGGCCTGCTCGCGGATGCGGATGTCCAGTGGCAGGCCGCCGAGGAATTCCACGTTGTAATCGGCGCACATCTTCTCCCCGCCGCCCGCACCGAAAATATGTTCTTCATGGCCGCATTTTGAACAGATGTGCGTGCTCATGTTTTCCACGATGCCGACGATCTTGATGCCGACCTTCTCGAACATCTTGAGTCCCTTGCGCGCGTCCATCAGCGCGATGTCCTGCGGGGTGGTGACGATCACCGCGCCGGTGACCGGCACTTTTTGCGCGAGCGTAAGCTGGATATCGCCGGTGCCCGGCGGCAGGTCCACCACCAGGTAATCCAGATTGTCCCAGCGCGTCTGGTGCAGCAGTTGATCGAGTGCCTGCGTCACCATGGGGCCGCGCCAGACCATGGGCGTATCAGCGCCGTCTATCATGAAGCCGATCGACATGGCCTGCAGGCCGTGATTGATCATCGGCTCCATAGACTTGCCGTCAATCGATGTCGGCTGGCCGGATATACCCAGCATCGTGGGTTGCGAAGGACCGTATATATCGGCATCCAACACCCCGACTCGCGCACCCTCGGCAGCCAGGGCAAGGGCCAGATTGACAGCCGTGGTGGATTTACCAACGCCACCCTTGCCGCTGGCCACGGCGATGATATTCTTCACGCCTTCCACCAGCTTCACGCCGCGCTGCACCGCATGCGGCACGACCTTGCTGGACACGGTGACGCTGACCTTGCCTGCACCGGGCAATGCGGCTTTCAGGTGCGCCTCGACCATAGCCCGAATCTCGTCCCACACGCTCTTGGCCGGATATCCCAGCATGATTTCCAGGGCCACATCGTTGCCGCTGATCTTGATGTTCTTCACCGATTTTCCGCTGACAAAATCCTTTTTGGTGTTGGGATCGATCAAATTCTTTAACGCGTTTTGCACATCAGTTTCGATAAAACTCATTATTCACTCCTGGATCAGATTAAAGGCTTGGGTTCGGATTTTAAACTATGTTGACTGATTTCATCGGGTATTCTTTCCGGCTATTTTTTTGCCCCGGCACGCGGTTCGCGGCTTGCACCGGCCGCTGCGAGTCTATCCAGGTAATCCTGCCACAATGCGGCATGATTTTCGCCCAGTTTGTACAGGTATTCCCAGGTGTAAAGACCGGTGTCGTGCCCGTCATCAAAATTTATTTGCACGGCATAGCTCCCGACCGGGACCAGTGAACTTATCACGACATCCTTTTTTCCTGTCTGCAATACCTCCTGGCCGGGACCGTGTCCGCTGACGTCGGCCGACGGGGAATACACCCGCAGATACTCGTGGGACAGCTGGTAAGACTCGCCGTCACCAAAGGTGATCTCAAGCGTGCGGGACTGCTGGTGCAATTTTATTTCGGTCGGCTGCTTGGACATGATACGGCGTTGCTCCTGTAGTGCGCCGCGCAAGGCGGCCGCGGACATAAAAATGCTAACGTGGTTTGTAAAGCGTCTTGGCCAGCCTGACCATCTGGGAATACGGAAGCTCGTCCAGGCTGCCAAACTTTTGCAGCGACAATTCAAGCAAACCGGCCACGTCATCCACCTGTTCACTGGCATCCAGAGAAAACTGCAGGGCTTTCAAGCCGCCGCATTGCATGCGCATTTCCCGCGCATGCGGCAAGGGCTTGTCTATGTGCAATTCCCCCAGGGTAAAACTGAAATTGCGCCGCAACAAATCGCGCAATTCGATACAACGCACTAGCGCTTCGGCATTATTGCAGTAAACGATCTCGCGCTCAGCTATATTGCGCTTTCCTGCTCTGGAGCAAGCCGCACAATTGGCCAGTATGGTTTTTTCAAACGGACAGGCATCCGAAACCGTTGCGGACAATGCCTGCCGATAAGCAGTTTCATCCATGAAATGCCGGTTTAATCATCCTGTGGATTGGGTATGGGTGCGCGTATCTGGTTGAGCAAATCCTCGGCGTGCAATTCCGTTTCGGCAAAAATCACCTTGATCGAGTATGCCGCATCGCCGGCCAGTTCAAGGCGCATCTGCTTGGCGCGGTTTGATGCTTCACGAAAAGCATCATGCTGCTCAAGCTTTTCCAGATGTCGTATCGGCTTTTCAAATATCTTGTAAACAAAGTAAGGCATATTTCTCTTTCAGCGGTTGGCACTTCCGTGCTCTGCCGCGGGTATTTGGATCAGGATTTGACTACAGGCTTCAGAAAGGTCACCACTCGGGATCCGGGTTCGTTTTTGCTGGAGCAACTTCCCTCGCCCACCCCCGCTTCCCGCTCCGCTTCGTGCAACACATTGATCACATCCACGTAATGCTTTTGTTTCACCATCATCAGCGCCGTCAGGCCGCCATCGTTCCGCGCCATGACATCGGCTCCCGCACGCAACAGCGTCTCCACGACGGCCGTTTCGCCATAACCTGCAGCCAGCATCAGGGGGCGTATCCCGTAGCCGATAGGCGCTTCAACATTCGCCCCGGCATCGATCAGGGCCTGAACGACATCCGCAAACCCCCGATCCTGCTCGGCGTTATAAGCGGCCTTCATCAATGCTGTCCAGCCGCGTTCGTCGCTTGC